>JAEPMM010000416.1 GCA_017643965.1 Marinobacter sp. | reverse complement strand
TCGATGGGTGCGCTCTCGCCTTCACGCATGATGGTGAGGGTGAGGACGGAGCCGGGCTTGCCACGCATGAGTTTGACGGCTTCCTCGAGCGACATGCCCTTGACCGGCTGGTCGCCAAGCTTGATGATCAGGTCACCGGCCTGAACGCCGGCTTTCTGGGCCGGGGTGTCATCAATCGGCGCAATGACTTTGACGAAGCCGTCCTCCATGCCCACTTCGATGCCGAGCCCGCCAAATTCGCCGGAGGTGCTTTCCTCCAGTTGCTCATAATCTTTCGGGGCCAGGTATGTGGAATGGGGGTCGAGTTCCGACAGCATGCCCTTGATCGCGCTCTCCAGCAGTTCGCGATCGTCTACTTCTTCCACATAGGCGTCTTTGATGCGGCTGAACACCTCGGTGAATTTGCGCAGGTCGTCCAGCGGAAGTTGCTCTTCCGGGTCGGGTAACTGAATCTGGACCCGTTCACCATTCTGCACCCCCTCGAGCAGTTCACCGGTTCCGTCATCGGCTTCTTGGGCGTGGCTGAGGCCGGGAAGTACAATAAAGCAGGCAATCAGAGTCAGTGCGCGGATGGTGGTGGCATGGTGTGTACTTCTGGCCCGTCTCATTCACTTATCCTGTGTTTATTCCGATGGTTGAACAGTTCCCTGCCCGTCCGGACAGTATGGCGTTACTGTCCCGGTTTGTCAGCCCTTGGCCGTCCGGGCCGAGAACGGGCTCACTTGCCGAGCCAGCCGCGGGGGTTGACCGGTTTGCCGTTGTGGCGGATTTCGAAATAGAGTGCGGGATCTTCGGTGCCGCCGGTGCGGCCGGCGGCAGCGATGGCTTCGCCGGCGTCCACCCAGTCGCCGGGGCTGGTGAACAGGCTGCTGCTGTGACCGTACAGGGTCATATAGCCGTCACCGTGATCCACAATCGTCATCAGCCCGAAGCCCCTGAGCCAGTTGGCAAACACCACCCGGCCATAATGAATGGCGCGAATGTCGGCGTCTTCTGCCGTGTTCATCATCAGGCCGTTGCGGCGCAGTTTGCCGTCGGCATAGCGGTCGCCGAAATTGCTGAACACCTTGCCTTTGGCCGGCCAGGGCAGTTTGTTGCGCAGGGATTTGAACGGCTTGGATTCGTTGGGTGACGGTATGCTGGCGATCGCTTCTTCCACTTCCCGCAGCAACTGCTCCAGGCGCTCGCGATCAGCTTCCAGCTCCTGCCGCTCGCCCTTGCGGTCGCTGATTTCGGAGTTCAGTGCGGCGAGGGTTTGCTGGCGTTTCGACTTGTTTGCCGTCAGTTCCTGCTGGCGTTGTTTTACATCCTTTTCCAGCTTACCGAGGCGAACGCGGGTGGCCTGAACGTCCTGACGGGTTTCACGCAATTGCCGGAGATTCTCGTTGAACACTTCCAGCCGCTGCACCGTGTCCCGGCTCAGGTACTCGTAGTAGGTCATGGTGCGGGCGATCTTGTCCGGGTCAATTTCATTGAGCAGAACTTTGACCGCGGGTGCGTCCCCCTCCATCCAGGCGGCGCGAATCTGCTTTTTCAGGCTTTCGCGCTGGCTTGCCAGGGTGCGGGTGAGGTCGGTTTCCTGTGTTTCCAGGTCTTTCAGGCGTTGTTGCTGTTCTTTCGTTTGCTGCCGCAGTTCCCGCCGTTCCCGCGTCAGCCGGCCGATGTCCCGCTCAAGGTCCGTCAGCTGCCGTTCCAGTGAAGAGCGGTTCTTTTCGGCCTTAGCCAGCCATTGGTCTATGTCGGCGATCTGTTCTTTCAGGGCCCTGATCTGGCCGGGGGTCACTTCTTCCTCGGCCACTGCAGACAGGGCGCTGCAGAACAGTGCCGCTGTCAGCAGCAGTCGTGTCAGCGCAGGCCGGATCAATCGATGTCTACCAGGCTGTGCCCGGTCATTTCCGCTGGTTGCTCAAGGCCCATCAGGGCCAGCAATGACGGCGCCACATCGCTCAGACTGCCATCGTCTTTCAGATTGACCTTGCGGTGCCCGGTGTACACCAGCGGCACCGGGCCGATGGTGTGCGCGGTGTGCACCTGGCCGGAGCTGGGGTCGGTCATCTGCTCGCAGTTGCCGTGATCGGCGGTGATCAGTGCCTCGCCACCAACCTCATCCAGCGCCTCGACAACGCGTTTGACGCACTGGTCCAGGCACTCGGCGGCCTTGATGGCCGCGTCCAGCTTGCCGGTGTGACCCACCATGTCGCCGTTGGCGTAGTTGCAGATCACCAGGTCGTATTTGCCGCTCTTGATCGCCTCGACCAGTTTGTCGGTCACCTCCGGGGCGCTCATCTCGGGTTGCAGATCGTAGGTTGCCACCTTGGGGGAGGGCACCAGAATGCGCTCTTCACCCTCGAAAGGCGTTTCCTTGCCGCCGTTAAAGAAGAAGGTCACGTGGGCGTATTTCTCGGTTTCCGAGATCCGCAGCTGGGTTTTCCCCAGCGCCGATACGTATTCGCCCAGCCCGTTGCTGAGCTGCTCCGGCGGGTAGGCACAGGCGGTGCTGATATCGGCGGCGTACTCGGTCAGCATCACAAAATCCGCCAGTTCCGGATGTTTGCGACGATCGAAACCGTCAAAATCCTTGTCCACGAAGGTACGGGTCATCTCGCGGGCGCGGTCGGCACGGAAGTTCATGAACAGCACCGCGTCGCCGTCGTTGATGGTGCCTTCCGGCTCACCGGCGCTGTAAATGCGGGTGGGTTTGACGAACTCGTCGTTTTCACCGCGCTCGTAGGCCTGCTCCAGAGCTGACATCGGGTCGGCTGCCACGAACTCGCCATCACCCAGGGTCATCAGGTTGTAGGCCGCCTCCACGCGGTCCCAGCGATTGTCGCGGTCCATGGCGTAGTAGCGGCCAACGATGGAGGCAACACGACCCACACCCAGGCTTTTCAGTTTGGCCGTGGCCTTTTCCAGCGAGGGCTTGGCGCTGCGCGGCGGCATGTCGCGCCCGTCCAGGAAGGCATGAATGTACACTTC
>JAEPMM010000094.1 GCA_017643965.1 Marinobacter sp. | reverse complement strand
TATACGAATACCTCGCCCTGGAAACGCTTGAGCGGGGTGGGCGATGAGTAACCCGACTTACAGCCTGTCGCAGCGCTGTCGTGACTGGATTGGCGTCATCCTGTTACTGACGGCAACGCCGGTGCTGGCACAGGAATCCTTCCGTGTCGAATTGGGCAGTGACGGTGAAACCATCGGCGATATGCGTCCGGTGTTCCTGACGTTTGAATCCCGCCCCATGCCGGCGATATCGCCGGAGGAAGTAGCTCGCCGTTATCAGCGGCTTTTTGACTCCACCGACAAGCCGGAGGTGCGAATCGACGCGCTGAACCGGTTGGCCAATATCCAGCATGCTACCGGGCACGTGGTGCAGCCTGATGTCGAAGAGGAGCAGCGGCTGTACCGCGAAGCCCTGGGGAGCTATGAGGCGATCGTTGAACGGGGTGCC
The DNA here is from genome assembly GCA_017643965.1 of Marinobacter sp. GTDB lineage: Bacteria > Pseudomonadota > Gammaproteobacteria > Pseudomonadales > Oleiphilaceae > Marinobacter. The sequence goes on along the minus strand of JAEPMM010000094.1, from coordinate 9,158 downwards.
TTTCAGGGCAAGCTGGATGAGCTGCTGTATCAGATGGCCAAGGCTCATGCCTATGTGGGGCAGGGAGGCGAGTCCATTCAGCGGCTCAAACAGCTGGTTGGGCTGTATCCAGAATCAGCACTGGTGCCGGAAGCACGTTTCCGCATTGCCGAATCGGCGTTTTCAGCCGGCCGCTACGTCGAAGCGGAGGCGGAATACGGCCGCTTGATCGCCGGTGATGAGGGGGGCGGTTTGAAAATCAAAGCCCGCTACATGCAGGGCTGGAGTCAGTTCAAACAGGGCGCCGGAGCCTGGACCCGGTCGGCCGCCTCGTTTCTCGAAGTGCTGGACCAACCCATGCCCGATCAGGCCAGCATCGCGCGCGTGTCCGACAGCGACCTGGAGCTGGTGGACGATACGCTCCGTGTGCTGGCGCTGATGGCCGCTGAGACCGGCGGGGCAGATGCGCTCATAGCCTGGCTCAGCAAGGCTGGCTCAAAACCCTATGATTACCTGTTGTTTGACCGACTCGCGGATTACTACGCCAGCAAGGGCCGGCACGCCGACAGCGTGGCGGTGAATCAGCGGTTCGTTGAATTGCAGCCCGGACACATCGCTGTGCCGGCGTTTATGGCGCAGGTGGTGGAAGTGTGGCGTCAGGCTGGCGAGCAGGGGCAAGCGCGGCGCGGCCAGGCAGCATTCGTCGCGGCGTTCGAGGGGGCGGAAGCTTACCAGCGTCTGGATGCGAAGGATCAGGCGTTGTGGCGGACGTTCAGCCGCGAGCTTGCGGACTATCACTACAGCCGGGGTCAGAACAGCTCCGATCCGGAGCAGTTTGCCCGCGCCGCTGAGTACTACGAGCGTCTCGGTAGGCATGACGCAGCGCCGGGAGACATTTTCAGGCTGGCAGGGGACGCGCGCCTCCAGTCCGGTGACTTTGATCGGGCGCTGACAAACTATCGGCAGGCCGCTTATGACACGCCCGGTTATCAGGGAGCGGCCGATGCCGCCTGGGCGGCGGTCGTCATACAGCGTGACGGCGCAGACCACCGCATTGACCACCCGGTCACGCTCGAGGCGCTCTCTGACGAGGCGGAGCAATTCGAAGCCGCTTTTCGAAATGACGCGAGGCTACCCGCCTTGTATGCCGATCTTGCCAATCGGTGGCTTGAACAAGGAGAGCTGACTCAAGCCCGGCGATTTGCCGAGCGCGTGCATCAGCTGTACGGATCACAACCTGCGGATCAATGCATTGCCTGGCTGGTTTTGGGCGAAATCCACACAGATTCGGACGACCATCGAAGCGCGGAAAATGCCTGGCGAAAGGCTGACAGCCTGATTCAATCCGGTGTCCTGAAGGACATCGATTCCGAGGAAACCCGGGCTGTGAAGCGCCAACTGGCTGCCTCCATATACCGTCAGGGCGAGGCCGCCCAGAGTTCCGGTGACACCGATCTGGCTGTGGCCCACTTCCAGCGCGTTGATACCGCACTTCCGGGCTCCGATATTGCAATCAAAGGCCGCTACGATGCCGCAAACAGCCTGCTTCTGGCGGAGCGCTGGCAGAGTGCCATCAACGAATTCACCCGGTTCCGCGGCGATTTTCCCGAACATCAACTGAGCCGCCACATCAGCGATAAGCTGGTGCTGGCTTACGAATCCTCGGACCAGCCGGTTCGGGCGGCTTTGGAGCTGATGGAAGCCGCACGGACGGCCATCGATCCCTGGCCGAGCAAACTGCAGGCCGCTGAGTATTTTCATCGTGGCCAGGCCACTGGACGGCGAAATGCCATATATCAGGATTACCTGGCAATCGCATCGGCGCCTTCCGACGCTCCAGAGCATCTGCTTCTGCAACGTATGCGTCAACGTCTGATCGATTCTGGAGTGTCGGTCCCGCGCTACCGACAAGACATGGTGAGCGCGGAGCTGGCCAGTCAGTGGCATTCAGAAGACACACTACGCTGGTCTGCCGGCTCGGCCCTGGCATTGGGAATATCGGCTGCGGAGGCATTCGGAGCCATTCCTCTGAACCAACCCCTTCAACAATCCCTGAGCCACAAGCAGCAGGCGCTGGAGCTGGCGACACAGCGTTTTTCGGAAGCGGAACAGTTCGATCAGCAAGGTGTCAGGTCTGAAACCCTTTACCGACGCGCGGAGCTTTACCGGACCCTTGCCCGTGACCTGATGAATTCGGCCGTTCCCGACGAGCTGAATGATCTTGAGCGGGCCCAGTACCGGATGCTCCTGGAGGAGGAGGCGTACCCCTTCGAGGAGAAAGCGATCAACCTGCACGCGCGAAACCACCAGTTATTGCCCGAGCATGGCTACAACAAATGGGTGGAGAAAAGCCTGAATGCCCTGGCAGAACTGTTCCCGGGCCGCTACGACCGCGACGTTCGATGGATGACATGGACCGGAGAGACGAACGATGACGCCTGAACGCGTATTGAGCGGAATGCTGGTAGTGATGCTGATCTTGGCGGGATGCGCCTCCCAGCCCCGACTCGAGCCTGAAAAGGCCCCGGCCCAACCCGCCTCTCTGGACCCCCAAGCCGTGGTGGCGCTCAACAATCGAGCCCTCTCCCTGAAGGACGAAGGTGAGTTTCGCGAGGCGGCCAGACTGCTCCGCAGCGGCGTCGAGGCGTCTCCTGACACACCCGAGTTGCACTACAACCTTGCGGTGATTGCCGAGCTGTACCTGCTGGATCTTGAGACCGCTCTGGCTCACTACCGACGTTACCGCGAGCTGACCGGCGACGACGATCGACAGGTGGCCGGCTGGATGGCCGATCTGGAACGGAGGCTGCAGTAAATGGTTAAACGGATAAGGCCCTGGCCGCGACCGGGCACGGTAGGTCGGCTGCTGGCCGGATCGCTTGTACTGGCAGTGATCAGCACTGTACCGGTTGCGGCCGATCCCCAAACGGAATCGACCGGGGCGCTCAGGGTTGATGGCATTTCGGCCCAGTCTGCCGACGATGATCCCGGTCTTCTGTACATTCTGCCCTGGCAGCCACCCACCTTACCCCGACGGCCCCGGGCGCGGCTGGATGATGGTGCGCCGGACCTGCTTGAACCCATGGATCCGGTCGCGCTCGAGCGCCACCGGGTGTTTCGTGAAACCCTGAATCCTTCGCTGGATTCATCCCTGTCTTTGCAGTAACTGCGGGAGTCTGAGAATGCTGGAAACTGTGATTCGTTTTTTTCAGGAAGGTGGTCCCTTCATGTATCCGATAGCGTTGGTGCTGATGATCGGTCTGGCCATCACCCTCGAGCGCTTTATCTATCTGGGGGCCGTGCGACGCCGTAACCGCCTGGCCTTCGAGAAAGGCATTCTGCCGTTGTTGCGCAAGCGGGATTATCAGCGTGCGATGAAAGCCGCCAACAGTTCCGACAGCGCCATTGCCTCGATCATGGGCGCTGGTATTGGCCGTTTGCTCAATAACCACCGCCGTGAGGACATCGAGTACGCCATGGAGGAGGGGTTGATGGAAGTGCTGCCGCGTCTCGAGAAGCGCACCCAGTACCTCGCTACTCTGGCGAATATCGCCACACTGATGGGGCTGCTCGGCACCATTATCGGACTGATTGCGGCGTTCACCGCCGTCGCTGCAGCGGATCCGGCCCAGAAGGCCACCCTGTTGTCGGAAAGTATCTCGGTCGCCATGAACACCACGGCGTTCGGCTTGATGTCAGCGATACCCCTGTTGATGTTTCATGCCCTGATACAGACCCGAACCAACGAAATCGTCGACAGCTTTGAAATGGCCGGGGTGAAATTGTTGAACATTATCTCTGACCAGTTTCCCGGCCAGTCTGCGGCCTGAGCCGGAGGGCAGTGTATGAGACGCAGACATCGCAGGGCGGTGAGCAACCCGGAACTGGACATTACCGCTTTTCTCAACCTGATGATCGTTCTGGTGCCGGTGTTGTTGCTCGGCATGGTGTTCAGCCAGATCCGCACCATCGAACTGAACTTTCCCGGCATGGCCCCCGGCGAGGCGCCCTCGGTTGAGGAATTGCGACTGGTGGTCACCGTTATCCCGGCCGGCATCGAAGTGTCTGACAGTGAACGCGGTGTGATCCGGACTCTGCCACTGGTTGAAAGCACCCAGGACTTTGACGGGTTACGAGCGGTTCTGCAGCAGATCAAGGCAAGGGTGCCCGAAAAGACCGATCTGGTCCTGGAGGTCGGCGCCGATATTGATTATCAGACCCTGGTGACCACCATGGACACGGTTCGCTCCTACGCTGCGGTGGTAGCGGCCAGTCAGGTGGAAGCCGAGCTGTTTCCGGACGTATCTCTGGCTGATGCGCCAGATGACCGTGAGTTGGCCGGCACCGCCAGTGCCGGAGTGGCTGAAACCGGGGAGGGGGCATGAAAACATCCCGTCGTTCCCAGCGAATGAAGCGCCACTACGCCCGTATGCACCGCGCAGGCGGGCTGAATCTGGTGTCGCTGATGGATATTTTCACCATTCTGGTGTTCTTCCTGATGGTGAATTCATCCGACGTCAAGGTCATGCAGAACACGGCGGACGTGCCGTTGCCACAATCGACAGCGCAGCATGCAGCAGAGGAAACCCTCACGGTGCAGGTGAGTGGGCAGTCGATCCTGGTGCAGGGACGGGAGGTGGCTCGCCTCGACACCATTCAGGCCGGGGATGCGACGGTGGCGGGTTTGGCAGATGAGCTGAGCTTGCGGCGGGATCGTCGCGGCGAGACGCCGGAGAATGGCTTTGAGGTGACGATCATGGCCGGACGTGACACCGACTACCGGCTACTCCGGAAAATCATGCAGACCTGTGTTGATCAGGAATATCGACAGGTGAAGCTGGCGGTCGAGTCGGTTGGGGAGGCTCGCAATGGTTGACCCGTCTGATGCCTATCGCGGCTTGCCCTGGACGCCTGAAAAAGGTGAAAACAGACGTTTTGCACGAATCCTGATGGTGACGCTGATGGTATTTTTGCCGCCTGCGGTAGTCATTCCCATGCTGGACGTCCCCGCGCCTGAGCGCAGCGAAACGGAAAAAGTGCCGCCGAGGCTGGCCAAACTGGTGGAGCAGCGTCAGCCACCTCAGCCGGTTGCATTGCCGGAACCGCAACCAGAGCCGGAACCGGAAGCAGAGCCCGAGGCAGAGCGATCGGAGGTCGAGCCCGAACCACAACGCACGGATGTTACCCAGCGACCACCTGACCCTGACCGCCAGACCACCGAGCAAGCCCGGGAGACTGCGTCCCGCTCGGGCCTGTTCGCCATGAAAGAGCAGATGGCCGCACTGCATGGGGCAGATTCCGAGCCGGTTCAGACCCTTGCCGCCAATGTCCCGTCAGGAAACCCGAACGAGCCGAGCAGCCGTCGCACCCGTGACAACGCTCTCAAGGGCAGCGGCGGTGTTGCGGACGAACAGGCGCCGGCACGGGTGGCGGAAGTCAGTCGTCATCAGGTCCGTGAGGTGGTAGCCACTCCGGACCTTGAGCCGGTGAAGGTAGCAAGGGCTGAAGCCGGGCCCGCTGAACGGGGCATGAGCAATATCCGCAAGGTTTTCGACGCCCAGAAAACCGCGCTGTATTCCATGTATCGCCGTGAACTGAGACAGGATCCGACTCTGGAAGGCAAGGTGCTGCTCGAGCTGGTCATCGAGCCGGACGGAACCGTATCCCATTGCGAGGTGGTCAGTTCCGATCTGGACAACCCGGAACTGGAAACCCGGATCGCGACCCGGGTTCGGCTGTTCAACTTCGGTTCCGCGGACGTCGCGGCGCGGAGGGTCAAATTCCCGATTGATTTTCTGCCGGGATAATCAGTATTCGATGGTGATCCTGGGCAGACGGGGCTTGTTGAGCGTCAGCTTTCGGGTTGGCGCAATAACCCGGGCCTGACCGCTGACCACTTCTTCACCGTTCTGGTTGTGAATAACGCATTGAAACGCCACCCGGTTTTTCGCCTCTTTCGTCTGCACGGTCAGGGTGACGGTGAGGGTGTCAGCGAGTTTCACGGGGCGTTTGAACGCCAGGCTCTGTTCCAGATAGATGGTTCCGGGGCCAGGCATGACAGTGGCCAGTGCGGCTGAAATCAGTGAACCGCTCCACATGCCGTGGGCAATGCGCTCCTTGAACATCGAGTCGGCCGCGAAATCCGCATCCAGATGCACCGGGTTGACGTCACCGGACACAGCCGCGAACAGCACGAGCTCGTCTTCCGTCAGGGTGCGGGTGAAGGTGGCGGAATCGCCTTCCTGCAACTCGTCGTAGGTGATGTTTTCCAGGGTATCGGGGGTGTCGCTCATGGGCTTCTCCACGAATGGGTAATGTATGTGAAGGCACGAAACAGGTGTGCTCTGAAAACTACCTCATCGGTCACAAAACTGCTATTCTCTGCCACTCATTTTTAGGCTGATACTTTTGTCGGGTTGATTTTTTAACCAGCCCGACAGCGGTAGAACAATATAAACACAAGCGCCCTACAGGAGATGGTGATGGATTTCGAGCAGTTCTATAAGGACAAGTACCCCGCTGGTGTGCCCCGTGAGGTCGACCTGAACAAATATAAAAGCATGGTAGATGTGTTTGATCAGGCCGTTCAGAAATACGCAGACCGTCCAGCATTCAGCGCCGTTGGTGCCACCCTGACATACCGTGACCTCGACACCCAGAGCCGTAACTTTGCTGCCTGGCTTCAGAACAAGACCGACCTCAAACCGGGCGACCGCATCGCGGTACAGATGCCGAACGTCAGTCAATACCCGGTGGTTGTGTTCGGTGCCATGCGCGCCGGCCTGATTGTGGTCAACACCAACCCGCTTTACACCACGCGGGAAATGGAGCACCAGTTCAACGATTCCGGAGCCAAGGCCCTGGTGGTTCTGGCCAACATGGCCGAGAACGCCGAGAAGGTCCTGCCTCACACCGGTATCGAGCACGTGATCGTGACCGAGATCGCCGACATGCATTCGCCGATCAAGCGCACGCTGCTGAACGCGGTGATCAAGCACGTCAAGAAAATGGTACCGCCGTTCAACCTGCCGCAGGCGCACAAACTGCCGGCCGTGCTGAGTGCCGGCGCGCGCGAGAAGTTCACACCGGTTGAAAGCAAGTAGGACGACATTGCCGTTCTTCAGTACACCGGCGGAACCACGGGCGTGGCCAAAGGCGCCATGCTGACCCACGGTAACCTGGTGGCTAACCTGCTGCAGACCCGCCCGATGATGGAAGACATCATTGTGGAAGGCCAGGAAGTGGTTATTGCGCCGCTGCCGCTGTATCACATCTACTCCTTCACCCTGAACTGCGGCATCATGCTGGAAGCCGGTGCGCACAACGTGCTGATCCCGAACCCGCGGGATATTCCCGGTTTCGTGAAAGAGCTCAAGAACCACAAGTTCACCGCGTTCCTTGGCCTGAACACCCTGTTTGTGGCCCTATGCAACAACGAAGACTTCCAGGCGCTTGATTTTAGCGCGCTCAAGCTGACGTCTTCCGGCGGTATGGCCCTGACCAGCGACACCGCCAAGATGTGGCAGCGGGTGACCGGTTGCGAGATCACCGAAGGTTACGGCATGACCGAAACCTCTCCGGTTGTCACCTTCAACCCGCACAGTGCCATTCAGCTGGGCACCATCGGTCTCCCGATTCCGTCCACCGTGGTGAAGACCATCGATGACGACGGCAACGAGACGCCGCTGGGCGAGCCGGGTGAACTCTGCGTCAAGGGCCCACAGGTGATGCGCGGTTACTGGCAGCGGCCGGAGGATACCCAGAAGTCCTTCACCGACGACGGTTTCCTGCAAACCGGCGATATCGCGCTGATTCAGGAAGACGGCTACATCCGCATTGTCGATCGTAAAAAGGACATGATCATTGTGTCCGGCTTTAACGTGTTCCCGAACGAGATCGAGGACGTGGTGAGCAGCCATCCGAAAGTTGTCGAGTGTGCAGCCGTCGGCATCCCGGACGCGAAAAGCGGCGAAGCCGTCAAGGTGTTCCTGGTGGCGACTCCGGAAGGGGTTTCCGAGAACGAGCTCAAAGAGTTCTGCCGTGAGCGTCTGACCGCGTACAAGGTGCCGAAGAACTTCGAATTCCGTGATGAATTGCCCAAGACCAACGTGGGCAAGATTCTGCGTCGTGAACTGCGCGACGAAGCGAACAAGAAGTAATATCCCGCTCGGGCCTGCTCCGGCAGGCTCTTGCGGTAAGGAAAACCCCGCCACGGCGGGGTTTTCCCGTTTAACAGGTCAGCCAATGCCGTTAGACTGGCGCTTTTCATTGATTGCAAACGACACTGGTAACTTCCGTTCATGACCCGGACTCCCACAAACGCATCCTCGCCCGCACCTGACAACACCGCGGCAGTGAAAGCCATTCAGGAACAACTGGATGCCTGCAACCAGCAGGAAGCCGCCCGCATCCACAAATTGCTGGCGCGCAAAAAGGGCAGGCCGGATCAGAAAGATCTGGAGAAAATGGCCGGATGGCTGGATCGTGGACTGGCACGGGTGCAACAACGCCAGGCGTTGCACAAGCCGGCGACGTTCCCGCCGGATCTTCCGGTTTCGGAGCGGGTTGATGACATCCGTGACGCCATCGAGAATCACCAGGTAGTTATCATTGCCGGCGAGACCGGCTCCGGTAAAACCACCCAGATTCCCAAGATCTGCATGAACAGCGGGCGAGGTATTCGCGGTCTGATCGGCCACACCCAGCCCCGTCGGATTGCCGCTCGCAGTGTGGCCGCCCGTATTGCCGAAGAGCTGGGTGAGCAGACCGGCCAACAGGTGGGTTACCAGGTACGCTTTACCGACACGACCTCGGAGCAGTCCCGGGTCAAGGTCATGACCGACGGTATCCTGCTGGCGGAAATTCAGCACGACCGGTTTCTGGACCGCTACGACACACTGATCATTGACGAGGCCCACGAACGCAGCCTGAACATCGATTTCCTGCTGGGTTACCTGCGTCAGTTGCTGCCGAAACGACCGGACCTGAAGGTAATCATTACCTCTGCCACCATCGAGGTGGATCGATTCAGCGACTTTTTCAACGATGCGCCGGTGATCGAAGTCAGTGGTCGGACCTATCCGGTGGATATCCGTTACCACCCGTTGACGGGCGATGAGGACGATCGCGACCAGGGCTGGACCGATGGTGTGCTTCAGGCCCTCGAGGAAATCGAGCAG
>JAEPMM010000059.1 GCA_017643965.1 Marinobacter sp. | reverse complement strand
GGCGGACGTGCGCATGTCCGAGGCGGAAGTGGCCGATGCCCGTCGCCAGTATGACCGGGCCCGCAGCCTGCGCACCAACAACAGCATTTCCCAGTCCCAGGTGGACGAATTGCGCACCACCCTGGAAGTGGCGCAGGCTCAGCTCGAGTCCGCCAGAACCCGTCTCGACAATCACCGCATCACCGCGCCTTTCGGTGGTGTGGTGGGGCTCAGTGACATCAGTATGGGGGCGTACCTGAGCGCCGGCACCGCCGTCGCCACGCTGGATTCCACCGATCGCATGGAGCTCGGTTTTTCCGTGCCGGAACGGTTCCTCGGCCAGATCACCCTGGGTCAGCAGGTCCGCGGCAGTTCTCCGGCCTATCCGGAGGAAGGCTTCAACGGTGAACTGGTGGAGCTGGGTACCCGCATCAATGAACTCAGCCGTACCCTGCCGGTGCGGGCATTGATCGACAATCCCGACGGCAAGCTGCGCCCTGGCCAGTTCATGGCGGCGAACCTGACCCTGCGAGAGCGTGAGGCGCTGGTGATTCCGGAGCAGGCGGTGTTGCTCCGCGGTGCCGACAAGTATGTGTTCATTGCCGAGGACGGCAAGGCCCGTCGGGTCTCGGTGACCCTCGGCTCCCGCAAACCCGGTCTGGTGGAAGTGGCGGAGGGCCTGACGCTCGAGGATCCGGTGATCATCACCGGCCAGGACCGGCTCAGCAGCGGCGACCGCATCGAGGTGGTGGAGGACGACAAGGCGATTCCGGAAAACCGCTTTGTCACCTCGCTGGAGTCGTAACGGATGATTCTTTCCGATATTTCCATCAAACGGCCGGTCTTCGCCACGGTTCTGAGTCTGTTGATCCTGGTGTTCGGCCTGGCCGCCCTGTTCGGTCTGCCGGTGCGCGAATACCCGGATATTGATCCGCCGGTGGTGTCCATTTCCACCGATTACATCGGCGCCGCCGCGGAAGTGGTGGATACGCAGATCACCCAGGTCATCGAGGGCGCGATCAGCGGCATTGAAGGCATCCGCTCCATCGAATCCTCCACCGAACAGGGGGAATCCCGCACCAGTATTGAATTCAACACTTCCCGCAATGTCGACATTGCCGCCAACGATGTCCGCGATGCGGTGTCCCGGGTCAGTAATGAGTTGCCGGAAGAAGCCGACCCGCCGGTGGTCAGCAAGGCCGATTCCGATGCCCGCCCGATGATGTGGGTGACCCTGCGCAGCGATGTCTGGGACAGTGCCGAGCTCAGCGATTTTGCCGACCGGGTGCTGGCCGACCGCTTGTCGGTGCTCGATGGCGTGGCCGATGTCCGCATCGGTGGCGAACGTCGCTATGCTATCCGGGTCTGGCTCGACCGGGAGCGGCTGGCCGCCCGCGACATCACCGTGGCGGAAGTGGAGCGCGCCTTGCGCGCCAACAACATCGAATTGCCGGCGGGATCGGTGGAATCCTCCATCCGCGATTTCACCGTGCGTGCCGAAGGCCGCCTGTCCACCGTGGAGGAATTCCGCGAGCTGGTGATTCGCCGCGACGGCAATGACCTGTTGCGTCTGGGCGAGGTGGCCAACGTGCAGATGGGGGTGGAATCCGACACCAGCCGGCTGCGGGCCAACGGCCAGACCGCCATCGGCATGGGCATCATCCGCCAGTCCAAGGCCAACACCGTGGCGGTGTCCGATCTGGTGACCGCGGAGCTGGAGAAGATCCGCGATACCCTGCCCCCGGAAGTCACCATCGCCGAAAGCTACGACGAGTCCATTTTTATCCGCGCCTCGATCAAGGAGGTCATGATCACCCTCGCCATCGCCGTGTCGCTGGTGATTCTGGTTATTTTCGTGTTCCTGCGTTCGTGGCGGGCCACCCTGATCCCGGCGGTCACCATTCCGGTGGCGGTGATCGGGGCGTTCATCGGTCTCGGCGCGCTGGGCTTTTCCATCAACGTGCTGACTCTGCTGGCGGTGATTCTTGCCATCGGCCTGGTGGTGGATGACGCCATCGTGATGCTGGAGAACATCCAGCGCCGCATCGACGATGGCGAACCGCCGTTGCTGGCATCCTATCGGGGCGCCAAACAGGTCGCTTTTGCCGTCATTGCCACCACGCTTACCCTGGTGGCGGTGTTTGTGCCCATCTCGTTCATGGGCGGCAACATCGGCCGGCTTTTCGCCGAGTTCGGCTTTACTCTGGCGGCGGCCGTGGTGGTGTCCAGCCTGGTGGCCCTGACACTGGCGCCGATGCTGTGCTCCAAATGGCTGAAACACAGCCCCGAAACCGCCGAGGGCCACCGCGCCTGGACCTTTATCGAAAACGGCTTGAACGGGCTGACCCGGGGTTACGAGCGCATGTTGCGGTTTTCGTTGCGCCAGCCCGGCCTGCTGATCGGCCTCGGTCTGGTGGGCATGGTGCTGATTGCCGTGGTGTTTCCGAAACTGCCCCAGGAACTGGCCCCCACGGAAGACCGGGGTGTGATCATCATGCCGGTCAGTGCGCCCCGCGGCTCCACGGTTGAATACACCGATCACCACGTGCGCAAAGCCGAAGAGCAGCTGATCCCTTATCTGGAAGACGGCACGGCCAACCGTTTGCTGTCCATCGTCGGGTTCCGCAACGAGGCCGATAACGCATTCATGATCATGGGCCTGGGGCCCTGGGATGAACGTGACATCAAACAGCAGCAGGTGACCAGCGAGCTGCGGGGCAAGTTGTCGCAGATCCCCGGAATTCGCGCCGTGGCGGTCAACCCGCCAGGTCTGGGTCAGCGTGGTTTCAACCAGCCGGTGGAGATCGTGGTTGGCGGCCCGGATTATGAATCGGTGCAGGCCTGGAGCGAGGAGTTGCTGGAACGGGCCAAGGAAAACCCCAACCTGCTGAATCTGGAGACCGATTTCGAACTCACCCGGCCGGAACTGCGGGTTAATATCGATCGCGAGCGCGCCGCCGACCTGGACATCACCATCGAGGATGTGGGCCTGACCCTGCAGACCATGCTGGCGTCGCGGCAAGTGACCACCTATGTGGACCGCGGCCGCGAATACGATGTCATCGTGCAGGCGGCTGACGCCGATCGCGCAACCCCGGAAGACCTGGGTCAGGTATTCCTGCGCCCACGGGCGGGGGGCGATCTGATCCCGTTACAGGCGCTGGTGTCGGTGAACGAGATTGGTGCCAACCCGGATCTGCGGCGTATTGACCGGCTGCCGGCGGTGGTGATCAGCGGGTCACTGGCCGACGGTTACGACCTGGGTTCGGCGCTGACTTACCTCAACAATCTGGCGGTGGATAACCTGCCGCCGGAGGCGCGGATCAGCTACAAGGGTCTGAGCCGGGAGTTCGAGGAATCCTCGGCCGCGATCTATCTGACGTTCGGGCTGGCGTTCCTGATAGTTTTCCTGGTGCTGGCGGCGCAGTTCGAAAGCTGGATCCACCCGCTGATCATCATGTTGTCGGTGCCGCTGGCGATCACCGGGGCACTGTTTGCGTTGTTCTGGGCCGGTATCAGCCTGAACATCTACAGCCAGATCGGGATCGTGATGTTGCTGGGCTTGATGGCAAAGAACGGCATCCTGATCGTGGAGTTTGCCAACCAGCTGCGGGATAAGGGCTACGAGGTCAAGGACGCGATCCTCGAAGGCGCCATCCTGCGCTTCCGCCCGGTGTTGATGACCACCATTTCCACCGTCTTCGGGGCCATACCCCTGGTGGTTGCCACCGGCGCCGGGGCGGAAAGCCGTGCGTCCATCGGGGTGGTCATTCTCGGGGGGCTGATCTTTGCCACCACCCTCACCCTGTTCATTATACCTGTGCTGTATAACCTGCTGGCGCGCTTCGCCAAGTCCACCAATGCGGTGGAGCTGGAACTGGAGAGGCAGGCCCGGGGATCGGCCGGCGGCCAGGGTCTGGCGGCGGCGCCGCAGAAACGCGCCGACGAGTTCTGAGCGCCGGCGCTAGAGCGTGGCGGGAAAAGCCAGTTGTCCGTCGAACAGTTCGTCCGGGTGCAGATCCACGCACACCACCTGCTGGCCAAGCTCGGTACAGATGCTGGTCGATAGCGTGACCGTGCGTTTGGCATCCGGCAACGCCACGTAGGGGCGGGAGACACTGATATGCTGGGGCCGTGCCTGGGCGTTGCGGAAATATTCCCGGTGTGACCAGCAGGCGCCGGCCGAATGATACAGCGGATTGAAACTGCCGCGGCGGATGTCCGGCGTGGCCCGGGCAAGGTTCCCCTGCTGCACACCTGCCTGATTGAGCACGAAACAGCGTTTCACCCCGTCCACCTGCAGCAGGCTGGTGCAGGCCTGGTCAAACGACAGGCCGCGCGCCAGTTGATGGCAGGCGTCCATGATTTCCAGCCGCAGCAACCGCAGAAAGCCCTCATGATCTTGCACATCCCGCAGTCCGCATGCACTGGAACATTCGATTGTGCGGCGCAGGGCCTGTTCGGCGCGGGTCACCGTGCCGGTATCAACGGTGCCGGGTCGCGCGAACAGAAATCCCTGCAGCAGGTCCGCTTCGGTATCCAGGGCAATGCGGGCCTGGGTTTCGGTTTCCACACCTTCCAGCAGCACCAGGCTGCCGCTCTCACGGATCATGCGCACCAGGCTCTCCAGCAGCAAGCGGGCGCGGGTGTGGCACTCCGCATTCACCAGCAGGCTGCGATCGAGCTTCACAATCAGCGGATTCATACGCCACAGGCGTTCGAAGTTGGAGTCGCCCATGCCGAAATCATCGATGGCGATCTGGAAGCCGAAGGTTTTCGCCAGTTCGACAAAGGCCAGCAGCGCCTGGGGATCGTCCGCGGAGGTTTCCACCAGCTCCAGCACCAGACGTTCCGGATGAATACCGGATTGGCGGCAGTGGTGGGCGAGCCGCTCCAGCGAGGCTTCCGGGTGAATGCAGGTGTCCGGGTTGATATTGACGAACAGCCACGCCGGCTGGGACCCGGCCTGGAAGTTGTCCAGATGCAGGTGCAGCAGGAAACGATCGAGCTCGGCGCTCTGGCCAAGCTCGGTGGCTTTTGTGAAGATGTCCGCGGGTGACAGCGCCTGGCCGTCGCGGGAGGCGCGCATCAGCGCTTCGTAACCCACCAGTTTCTGGTGGGTGGGGCTGAGGATGGTCTGATACACTGAGTCAAACCGGTGTTCAGTGATGATCGCCGCAACGTCTGGCGCCCGGCTCTGGTCAAGGCCAGACCGGGCAAGAGCAACAACACGACTCATGGTCAGGAACCTGCGTTAACGTAAAGCCATCCTGGCCGTTGGTGATGACGGCGAATCGGGACTATAAAGAACCGGACCGCCGGTAGGATCTCCCTCTGCCATCGCGAGATTCGTGCCAATCGTCGAGATTTCGTCACGATCATGGGGTTAAAGGCGGCAGTAATTGGCCAAGGCGCCCCGGGTCACCAAAGATCGCACTTCGGTGGGGCGCAGTGCCGCCCCCGTGCACCAGAACAGGACCGTTTATGACCCAACACAGCCAGTTCCGATTGCTGGGCCAGCGCCGTTTTCTGCCGTTTTACCTGACCCAGTTTTCCGGCGCCTTCAACGACAACCTTTACAAGAATGCCCTGTTGCTGCTGGTCACCTACAGTGCCGGCGGGCTGATGGGCCTGTCGGTCGACGTGGTGGTCAATTTCGCCGCGTTTCTGTTCATCCTGCCGTTCTTCCTGTTCTCCGGCATGGCGGGTCAGCTGGCGGACAGCCTGGAGAAGTCCCGCATCATCCGTGCGGTGAAACTGCTGGAAATCGGCATTATGGCCACGGCGGCGGTCGGGCTGTGGTTTGGCTGGTACGAGTTGCTGCTGGTGTTGCTGTTCCTGATGGGCACCCAATCCACCTTCTTCGGGCCGGTCAAATACGCCATCCTGCCGCAGGTGCTGGCGGACGACGAACTGGTTGGCGGCAACGCCCTGGTGGGCATGGGCACCTTTGTGGCGATACTTCTGGGCACCAATGCCGCGGGCGTGCTGATGGGGTTCGAGGCCGCGGCCCGGCTGGCCGCCATTGGCGTTCTGGCCATGGCGCTTCTCGGCTATCTGGCCGCGCGGCAGGTGCCGGCCACCGATAACCGTGGGGCCGCGCCGCGGGAGCGTCTGCGCCCGGTGAAAGAAACCTGGCGCCTGCTGACCCTGGCCGCGGAGCAGCGCCAGGTCCTGCTGGCGATCCTGGCGATTTCCTGGTTCTGGTTCCTCGGCGCGGCCTATCTCACCCAGTTTCCCAACTTTGCCAAGACCAATCTGCTCGGCGATGAGACCGTGGTGACCCTGTTGCTGGCCATCTTCACCATCGGCATTTCCATCGGCTCCATGCTCTGTGAAAAGCTCACCGGCCATCACATCACTCTCAAGCTGGTGCCTTGGGGCGCTGCCGGGTTGTCGTTGTTCGGCGTCGATCTGTACTTTTCAGTGCCCGCGGAACCGGTGGCCAGCACCTGGTGGACGCTGGTGTCCGATCCGGTTTACCTGCGGGTGCTGCTCGACCTGCTCGGCATCGGCGTGTGCGGCGGCCTGTTCATTGTGCCGCTGTACGCCTTCATCCAGCATGAGACGCCCCGCTTCAAACGCGCCCGGATCATCGCCGCCCTGAACGTCATGAATTCCCTGTTCATGGTGGTCAGTGCGCTCACCGGCATTGTGGTACTGGGCATTCTGGGCGTCGGTATCCCCGGCTTCCTGCTGTTGCTGTCGCTGGTCAACCTGGTGGTGGTGGCACTGGTGTGGCGGCTGTCGCGCCGGGTGATCATCCGCGCTTGTGGATAAAGGTTTGAATAAACTTCGAACAAGCGTTGGATGAATAAAAATTAGTATTTATAAAACAATAGCTTAACCTAACTTTCAGGCTGTATAATAAGTGTTCGGGGATGTGGATAACTTTCTTGAAAACTTTTCTGAGCACCTGAATCCAAGCCCCTGAAAACGTGAAGGTTTCGGATTACACTTATGTCCTGGCCCGCATGGGGTATGGCCCGATCGGCATGGTGCGGGCGCGTCGGGTTTTTCTTGTCGGCGATTCTGGTTAAAATTTGCACATTCCGACTGCATTTTGCCGGGTAAGGCGTTATACTCGCCGCCCTGTTTTTATCCCTATTTTTCTGCCCGAATTCCCGAGGTGAGCTGTGGATTTTCCAACCCGTTTCGATGTCATTGTCATTGGTGGTGGCCATGCCGGTACCGAGGCCGCGCTGGCGGCTGCGCGCATGGGTTCGCAAACCCTGCTGCTGACCCACAACATCGAAACCCTGGGCCAGATGTCCTGCAATCCCGCCATCGGCGGCATCGGCAAGAGTCACCTGGTCAAGGAAATTGATGCTTTGGGCGGCGCCATGGCCGAAGCCACCGACCGTGCCGGTATCCAGTTCCGCGTGCTGAACAGCCGCAAGGGCCCGGCAGTGCGCGCCACCCGCGCCCAGGCCGACCGCGTGCTGTACAAGGCCGCCATTCGCCACACCCTGGAAAACCAGCCCAACCTGACCCTGTTCCAGCAGGCGGCAGACGATCTGATTGTGGAAAACGAGCAGGTTACCGGCGTGGTGACCCAGACCGGCATCCGCTTCAACGCCCGTACCGTGGTGCTGACCACCGGCACCTTTCTCGGTGGTGTTATCCACATCGGTATGGAACATCATTCCGGCGGTCGCGCCGGCGATGCCCCGGCCAACGCCCTGGCCAAACGATTGCGGGAACTGCCGTTCAATGTGGGCCGGCTGAAAACCGGCACCCCGCCGCGCATCGATGCCCGTTCGGTGGATTTCTCGGTGATGCAGGAACAGTGGGGCGACAACCCCACCCCGGTGATGTCATTTGTCGGCAGCCGCGCCCAACATCCGGAGCAGGTGTGCTGTTACGTCACCCGCACCACCGAGCAGACCCACGACATCATCCGCAGCGGCTTCGACCGTTCGCCGATGTTCGCCGGTAATATCGAGGGTATCGGCCCGCGTTACTGCCCGTCCATCGAGGACAAGGTCAACCGTTTCGCCGACAAGGACTCCCACCAGATCTTTGTCGAGCCGGAAGTCCTGACCACTCACGAGCTCTACCCCAACGGAATCTCCACCAGCCTGCCGTTTGATATCCAGCTGGCGGCGGTGCGGTCGATTCCCGGGTTCGAGAATGCCCACATCACCCGCCCGGGCTATGCCATCGAGTACGACTTCCTCAATCCCCAGGATCTGCGCCATACCCTGGAAACCAAGTTTATCCAGGGCCTGTACTTTGCCGGCCAGATCAACGGCACCACCGGTTATGAAGAAGCCGGCGCCCAGGGGTTGCTGGCCGGCATCAACGCCGCCCTCAAGGCCCAGGAAAAAGACGAATGGTACCCGCGTCGTGACGAGGCCTATCTGGGTGTGCTGGTGGATGACCTGATCACCATGGGTACCTCCGAGCCCTACCGCATGTTCACCAGCCGCGCCGAATACCGGCTGATCCTGCGGGAAGACAACGCCGACCTGCGCCTGACCGAAATCGGTCGCAAGCTGGGCTTGGTCAATGACGACCGCTGGCAGAAGTTCAACACCAAGCGCGAAGCCATCGCCGGTGAGCGCAGCCGTCTGGAATCCACCCGCATTCACCCCGACACCGACGCTGGCGAGCGGGCCAACGGCTTTCTCAAGCAGCCGCTGACCCGTGACCAGTCGCTGGCGGAACTGTTGCGCCGGCCGGAAATCGGCTACCGCCACATTGCCGACATCGGCGCGGCGCACGCGGAAGATCCGGTGGTGGCCGATCAGGTGGAAATCGAGATCAAGTACGAAGGTTATATCTCGCGCCAGACCGACGAGATCGAACGCCTGCGCCGCAACGAGCACACCGCGCTGCCGGTGGATCTGGATTACGACGCCATCGGCGGTCTGTCCAACGAGATCAAGCAGAAGCTCAAGACCGTGCGCCCGGAAACCGTGGCCCAGGCTTCCCGCATCCAGGGTGTGACCCCGGCTGCGGTGTCCCAGCTGCTGGTGCATCTGAAAAAGCGCGACCTGCTGCGCAAACAGACGGCCTGATCCGCGACCATGAGCAACGCATTCTGGCAACGCCAGCTCGAAACCGGTCTGGCGGCTATGGGCCTTGAGCTCGAGACCTCCCGGCAACAACAATTGCTGGATTTTCTGGCCCTGCTCAACAAATGGAACGGCGCTTACAACCTGACCGCTGTGCGTGATCCCGGGCAGATGGTGTCGCGGCAACTGCTGGACAGCCTCAGCGTGCTGCCGTTTGTCACCACCGACCATCTGCTGGATGTGGGCGCCGGCGGCGGCCTGCCTGGCATACCGCTGGCCATTGTGGTGCCGCAGAAACGGTTTACCCTGCTGGACAGCAACAGCAAGAAAACCCGGTTCCTCACCCAGTGTGTGCTGGAACTGGGCCTGCCGAATGTCGAGGTTATCCATGGCCGCGCCGAGAGCTGCGACCCGCAACGACTGTTCAGCCAGATCAGCAGCCGGGCGTTTACCGCGCTTGACAACCTGGTGGCCTGGTGCGGCCATTTGCTGGCAAATGACGGCGAGTTCCTTGCCATGAAAGGCCAGTTTCCGGATGATGAAGTGGCCGCTCTGCCAGCCGGGTGGCAACTGACATCCCGTCATTCGTTGCAGGTGCCGGGCTCCGACGGTGAGCGGCATCTGCTGACCGTCGGCCGAACCGCCCAACCCCAGTGATTAAAGGAGGCAAGACATGGCGCGCGTGATTGCAGTGACCAATCAGAAAGGCGGTGTGGGAAAAACCACCACCTGCGTCAACCTTGCTGCCTCGCTGGCTGCCACCAAGCGGCGGGTGCTGCTGGTGGATATGGACCCCCAGGGCAACGCCACCATGGGCAGCGGTGTCGACAAGAACGCGCTGGAACTCTCCGGTTACGACATGCTGACCAAGCGCGCGCCGGCGTCGAAAGTGATCATCGCCGCCGAGGCCTCGGGATTCGACATCATGCCCTCCAACGGTGACCTCACCGCCGCGGAAGTGGAGCTGATGAACGAGATCGGCCGCGAGCACCGGCTGCGCCTGGCGCTCAACACCGTGCGCGATAACTACGATTACATTCTCATTGATTGCCCGCCGTCCCTGAGCCTGCTGACCGTGAACGCGCTGTCGGCCGCCGACACGGTGCTGATCCCGATGCAGTGCGAGTATTACGCGCTGGAAGGCCTGGCGGCATTGATGAACACCGTGGAACAGATCCAGGAAACGGTGAACCCCAATCTGCAGGTGGAAGGCATTCTGCGCACCATGTACGACCCCCGCAACAGCCTGACCCTCGACGTGTCCGGTCAGCTCAGCGAATACTTCGGTGACAAGGTCTACAAGGCGGTGATCCCGCGCAACGTGCGGCTGGCGGAAGCGCCCAGCTACGGCATGCCGGCGCTGAAGTACGACCGGGTGTCCAAGGGCGCAGTGGCGTATCTGGCGCTGGCCGGGGAAATGGTGCGGCGCCACGGCTCGCAAAAGACATCCACGGCCGTTGCCGTGTAAACTAGCTCACCTTTGCACACTGATTTTCACCGGGAAGAATGACAAACACCATGGCGGCGAAGAAACGAGGACTGGGTGAACGCGGGCTGGGCGCGCTGTTGCAGGGTTCCAGGGTCAATCTCGATCAGGAACTGAAAGACCACGACGGCGAACTCCGTGAAGTACCGGTGGATCTGATCCAGCGCGGGCGTTTCCAGCCCCGTCGCGACATGGACCCGGCCGCGTTGCAGGAACTGGCCGACTCCATTCGTCAGCAGGGTGTCATGCAGCCGGTGGTGGTGCGCCCCATTGCCGAGGGCCGCTATGAGCTGATCGCCGGTGAACGGCGCTGGCGCGCGACCCAGATGGCCGAGCTGGACAGCATTCCCGCCATCATCCGCGACGTGCCGGACGAAGCCGCCATCGCCATGGCGCTGATTGAAAATATCCAGCGCGAGAACCTCAATCCCATCGAAGAAGCCTTCGCCCTGCAGCGACTGCAGGATGAGTTCGGTCTGACCCAGGCCCAGGTGGCGGAAGCGGTGGGCAAGAGCCGCACCACCATCACCAATCTGCTGCGCCTGATCAGCCTGACCGAAGACGTGCGGCTGATGCTGGAACACGGTGATCTGGAAATGGGTCATGGCCGCGCCATGCTCACCCTGCCGCCGGAACAGCAGATGCAGGTGGCGAAACAGGTGGTGGCGAAATCCCTGTCCGTGCGCCAGACCGAGGCCCTGGTCCGTCGCATACAGCAGGAAACCCCGGATCGCAAAAAACGCTCCGGGGAGGTGGACCCCAACATCCGTGCCCTGCAGGACGATCTGGCCGAGCGTCTGGGGGCCCGGGTTTCCATTGATCACGGTCAGCGGGGTAAGGGCAAACTGGTCATCGAGTACAGTTCCCTTGACGAACTTGACGGGATTTTGGGCCATATCCGCTAGGGTTTGTGACAAATCATCCCAAAGTACCGTTTAACCCTGAAACCACCACATGTCGTGACAGACTTGGTTCGAAACCACAACTTGTGTGAAAGTGCTGTGATCTGCCGGGATTTCTGGTTATTTTTCCACCAAAAATTCGCACGGGTTGTGTTGAACAGCTATCGGTTAACACATATAATTTTGCGCGCTTGGAATGACAGCAGGTGGTATGAGTAAAAACCGATCACGAGTCACCCATCTGCCTCTGGCCCGATGGCTGGCCATAGAGTTTTCGCTGATCGTCATTCTGAGTCTTTTGTGGACCATTGAGAGTCGTTTGGCCGGTTATTCCGCCTTTGTCGGCGGTCTTATATTTGTCATACCAAACGCGTATTTTGCTCACCGGATGTATCGGTTTGAAGGTGCCCGTAACGCGCACCGGATGGTGGGTAACATGTTCAGGGCGGAAAGCATCAAGATCGCCCTTACCGCAGTGTTCTTTGCGGCCGTTTTCATCTTAATGGAGCCAGTACACGTACCGGCTCTGTTATTCACTTTTGCTGTGATGGTTGTGATGAGTGCAGTGTTGCGCTTC
>JAEPMM010000467.1 GCA_017643965.1 Marinobacter sp. | reverse complement strand
CGAAACCATTGCCCAGAAAGCCATCGGGGCGGGGTTGCCCGGGCATGTGGTGGATGGCAACGATTACTTTGCGGTGACCGAAGCGATTGATCAGGCGCTGGAGCGGGCCCATGGCGGTGAAGGTGCCTCGGTTATCGAGGCGGTGACTTACCGGCTCGGGGATCACACCACCGCCGATGACGCCACCCGTTATCGCAGTGCCGAGGAGCTGAAAAAGGCCTGGGAAAAAGACGGCCTCAAACGCCTGCAGAATTACCTCCACGACACCGGCCTCTGGGATCCGGAGCAGGAGAAGCGGCTACAATCCGAATGCAAAGAGGCGGTCGACAGGGCGGTTGAGGCCTATCTGGCGACCGAGCCAGAGCCACCGACCGCAATGCTGGACTACCTGTTTGAAACGGTGCCGGTGGCGCTGCAAGCCCAGCGTGAACGGATTGCTGACAAGTATCGTGCCCGCGCCGGGCAGGGAGGTGCCGCATGAACGCGTCCGCGGAGAAAGCCGTGGCCCGATCCAGCGCCAGTGAAGTGAAAGACATCACCCTGGTTGAGGCCGTGAATATGGCCCTGGCCTGGGAAATGGACCATGACGACAACGTGGTGGTGCTGGGTGAGGACATTGCCACCAACGGCGGTGTGTTCCGGGCAACGGTGGGGCTCAAGGAGCGCTTTGGCTACAAGCGGGTGATGGACACGCCGCTGGCGGAAAACCTGATTGCCGGTACCGCCATCGGGATGGCCATCCAGGGTCTGAAACCGGTGGCGGAATTCCAGTTCATGGGTTTCATTTACGCCGGTATGGAGCAGATGGTCAGTCACGCTGCGCGTATGCGCAACCGCACCCGCGGCCGGCTGCATTGCCCGCTGGTGTATCGCGCGCCGTTCGGTGGCGGCATTCACGCGCCGGAGCATCACTCGGAAAGTACCGAGGCACTGTTTGCCCATGTGCCCGGCCTGCGCGTGGTGATTCCCAGTTCGCCACAGCGCGCCTATGGGCTGCTGCTGGCGGCGATTCGCAACCCGGATCCGGTGGTGTTCCTGGAGCCCAAGCGCATCTACCGTGCGGTCACCCAGAGCGTCGCCGACAACGGTGAAGCGCTGCCGCTGGACACCTGTTTCACACTGCGGGAGGGCGACGACGTCACCCTGATCAGCTGGGGCGCGTCCATTCTGGAAACCCTGCAGGCGGCAGACAAACTCACCGAGCAGGGCATTTCGGCCGAGGTCATTGATGTGGCCACGGTCAGCCCGCTGGATCGTGAAACCCTGCTGTGCTCCGTGGCCAAAACCGGCCGTGCAGTGATTGTTCATGAGGCCTGTCGCAGTGGCGGCGTGGGGGCGGAGATTGCCGCGTCCATTGCCGAAGCGGCATTTCTGGACCTGCAGGCGCCGGTAGTGAGGGTGACCGGCTACGACACCATCATGCCTTACTACCGCAACGAGCAAGCCTATCTGCCCCAGGTGGATGACATTGTGGAGGCCGTGGAACAGGTGATCGCGTTATGAAGAATTTCAAACTGCCGGATCTGGGCGAAGGCCTGCCCGAAGCGGAAATTGTGGAGTGGCATGTCAAAGTGGGCGACACCGTAACGGTGGACCAGGTGCTGGTCAGCGTGGAGACCGCCAAGGCCATTGTCGAGGTGCCGTCACCGGAGGCGGGTGTCATCGCCAAACTCTACGGTGAGCCCGGCGACATCATCCACACCGGTGAGCCGTTGCTGGCCTACGAGGGCGAAGGCGACGACAGCGGCACCGTGGTGGGAGAGCTGAAAAAGGCCGAAGCCGGTTCCCGTCAGGATCAGTTTATTGTTGGTGCCGCGCCCTCCAGCAAACGCGCGCGCTCGAACCGGGCGACACCGGGGGTGCGCGCCCTGGCTGAGCGTCTGGGCGTCAGCCTGGAGCAGATCAAGGGCAGCGGCCCGGGCGGCCTGGTCACCAACGACGACGTGCACAAGCACGCCAGTCACCAGAAGCAGCTGGGGGATTCCGAACCGCTGCGGGGCACCCGCCGCACCATGGCCAGAAACATGGCGTTGTCCCACGCGCAGGTGGTGCCGGTGTCCATCTTCGAGGACGTCGACATTGGCGACTG
>JAEPMM010000204.1 GCA_017643965.1 Marinobacter sp. | reverse complement strand
GTCTGGGTCTGGAAAATGCGGCTGTTGTGCATCAGGCCCAGGCGCCACAGGGCGGGCTGGAACACTACGTCGTAGCGGGTACGGCGGTGACCACTGTCGCCGCGGGCGAATTCGTTGGCCACGCCGGTGAAGCGTCGCAACGGGGCACCGTCCTGCCAGACCACCAGATCCACGGTCTGCTCCAGCACGTCGGCGGCGGCAACCGAGGGATCGGTGCTGGCCAGCTCAAGGTTGCCAATGAACAGTTCGGAGAGATGCTCCGTCACCCTGAAACCAACGACGGCAAAAACATCCGGGGGGAAATTGCCAATAACGGCGGTAAACTGCAGTCCGCTTGCCTGAGGCATATCTTCAATCCTTGAAGGTATGTAGAGATCCTGAATCAGCCCGTCATGGGCAGCTCTGCTCCGGAGCCAACCAGGCTGATTTTACTTGCGGGAAAACTACCAGCACTGACACTGAAAATCCAGTAGCCAGTGCTGGAATTGAGGAGGGCATCTTCTCCGGACAGGGGATTATTCCGGCGTGTAGAGCCGCTGAATGCTCGAGAAGTCCAGCGTTCCATTGCCCTGCCCGGCGTGCAGCTCGAACAGGTTGCGCGCCAGGGAGCCCATGGGGATGGCTGCATGATTCTTGACGGCGTTATCAAACGCCAGCCCCAGGTCCTTGTTCATCAGATTGACCAGGAACCCGCCCTCATAGCCCCGGGAAGCCGGAACACCTTCCATCACACCGGGCCAGGGGTTGTAAACGTTCAGCGCCCAGTTGCCGCCGGAGCTCTGCTTCATGATCTCTGACAACACGGCGGGATCGAGCCCGTTCTTGACACCCAGCGCCAGCGCTTCACTGGTGCCCGCCATCAGAATAGCCAGCATCATGTTGTTGCAGATCTTGGCCACCTGACCGGAGCCGTGTTCGCCGGCGTGGAATATGTTCTTGCCCATGCCTTCCAGAATCGGTTTTGCCTTGGTGAAGGTCGCTTCAGCACCACCGCAGATGAACGTCAGGGTGCCTGCCTTGGCGCCACCAACGCCGCCGGAAACCGGGGCGTCTAGGAACGGTATATCCCGCGCCTTTGCCACCTCGGCAACGCCGCGTGCGGTCTCGGGCGCAATGGTTGATGAATCGATCACCAGAGTGCCGGCCGGCAGGCTGGCCAGCAATCCATCATCACCCAGGTACACCGCCTCCACATGCTGACCGGCGGGGAGCATGGTGATCACACACTCTGCGCCAGCCGCCGCTTCGTGGGCGGTGTTTGCGGATTTCGCACCCTCGGACACCAGTGTTGCAACGGCGTCTTTGGACAGGTCAAACACGGTCACGTCATGGCCGGCTTTGACCAGATTGCTGGCCATGGGGCCGCCCATATTGCCAAGGCCGATGAAGGTAATTGTTGCCATAGTTCTTCCCCTTTCTTGTTGTATTCGAATGAGTGGGCCGGCTTGCGTTATTCAGTGAAAAAGTCGTCGATCCAGGCCGGGTCCATTTCCGCCAGTGAAGCATAGCGCCAGCGTGGCTGCTGATCCTTGTCGATCAGCAGCGCACGGATACCTTCGGCGAACTCGCCTTTGGTCAGGCACTTGCTGGAAAGCGTCAGCTCTTTATCCAACACTTCTTTCAGGCTGTCGTGGCGGACGTTGTTGAGGTGCCGCCAGCACAGTGCCAGGGAAGTGGGTGACGCCGTAGCCAGGGACCGGGTTGCTTTGGCCAGCCAGCCTTCACCGCCCGAGAGTTCGCGCAACTGGGCCACGATGTCTTCCAGTGTGTCGGCATCCGTCACCCGATTGATGTCGTCAAAGTGGCTGCGCACCGGTGACTCCGGCAGCGCATCGGCGCTTTGTTGCTCGAACTGGCGCAGTACGCTGCTGACCACGGCATGGTTGTTCTCATCCAGCCAGTTGCGTTGTGTCAGGGCGGCCACGACTGCCGCTTTCAGATCATGACGGATGAACCGGTCCGCCAGGCCAACAAACAACGCGTCTGCGCCGTTCATGCGGGCGCCAGTCAGACCCAGAAACAGACCCGTGCGCCCCGGTGTGCGGTTCAGGAACCAGCCGGCGGCGACATCGGGATACAGGCCAATGCTGCTCTCGGGCATCGCCAGTTTGGAGCCCGCGGTGACCACCCGGTGAGACGCCCCCGCCATAATGCCCATACCGCCACCCATGACGATGCCATGGCCCCAGCACACGATGGGCTTGGGGAAGGTATGGATGAGGTAGTCCATCTCGTATTCTTCTTCGAAAAAGGTGACTCCCTCACCCGCTCCGCCACCCGCTCCTCGGGGCTCAGTCATGCTGCGATACAGGGCCACGATGTCGCCGCCGGCACAGAACGCCTTGTCGCCCTCGGCCTCCAGCCACACCGCGCACACGCTGCTATCGTCTGCCCAGCGCTTCAGTTGGGGCGTCAGCAGGCGGATCATCTCCAGAGACAGGGAGTTGAGTGCCTTCGGCATGTTCAGCCGGGCCACGGCAATGTATCCGCCGTCGGCGGTGGGCCACTCCTCGAAAACCATGGGTTGGGCAGTCATATCAACGGTTCTTCCATTCCGGTTTACGCTTGTCCAGAAAGGCGTTCACGCCTTCCTTCTGATCCTCTGTGGAAAACAGCTCAATGAACAGTTCGCGCTCCATGCGCCAACCGTCGTCATGGCTGCGGCCGTCACGGGCGCTCATGACCAGCGTCTTGCAGCGGGCCGTCGAGGACGGGCTCTGCTTGCACGCCATCTCAGCCAGTTCCAGGGCTTTCTCCAGGCCCTTACCGGTGGCCACCACTTCTTCCACCAGCCCGATCTGCAGGGCCTTGTCCGCCTTGACGCGCTCGCCGCACAGGATCATGCGCTTGGCCCAGCCCTCACCCACCAGCCACGGCAGGTTCTGGGTGCCACCGGCGCAGGGCAACAGGCCAACGCCGGCTTCCGGCAGCGCCATCTGGGCGTGCTCCTCGGCAATTCGGATGTCGCAGGCCATGGCGCATTCCAGCCCGCCGCCCATGGCATAGCCGTTGACGGCAGCAATGGATACCCCGCGAAATCCGCTCAGTGCGGCGAAGGCTTCACCGAAGGCCTGGGCCATCCGGTTGGCACGGGCTATGTCACCGTCGGCGAACGACTTCAGGTCGGCACCGGCAGAGAAGAACTTTTCACCCTGACCGGTCACCACCAGGGCGAAAATGTCACGGTCTTCATTCAGTTCCCGGATGGTCGCCGTCAAGGCGGACAGGGAATCCCCGGTCCAGGTATTGGCCGGCGGGTTGTTGATGGTCAGTATGGCAATGTGTCCGCGTTTCTCGAGCTGAATCAGATCGCTCATGGAACTCTCCTTTTATCTGGTTTCCACGACTGCTTGGATGGTTTCGGCCCCGGTTACTGAATGGCTTCCGCCACGCCGTCATCCAGCAGTCGGCGGGCCACAATCAGCCGCATGATTTCGTTGGTGCCTTCCAGAATCTGGTGCACCCGCAGATCCCGCAGGAAGCGCTCCAGCGGATACTCCCGGATATAACCGTAGCCGCCGTGCAACTGCAGGGCGTCGTTCACCACATCAAAACAGGCGTCGGTGGCGAACCGCTTGGCCATGGCACAATGCAGCGTGGCCTCGGGATCGCCACTGTCGAGCTTGAAGGCACCCAGGCGCACCATCTGCCGTGCGGCCACCAGGTTGGTGGCCATGTCCGCCAGTTTGAATTGCAGCGCCTGGAACGCCGCCAGCGGCTTGCCGAACTGTTCGCGCTCATGCATGTAATTGCGGGCTCGCAACAAGGCAGCCTGGGCGCCACCCAGTGAGCAGGTGGCAATGTTCAGACGCCCACCGTCGAGGCCTTTCATGGCGATGGCGAAGCCATCCCCCTCATTGCCCACCCGGTTACTGGCGGGAATGCGAACGTTCTCCAGGCTGATCATGCGGGTGGGCTGACTGTGCCAACCCATTTTTTCTTCGTTCTTGCCGTAGGCAATGCCGTCAGCATCGGCCGGAATGACAAAGGTGGATATGCCTTTGGAGCCGGAGTCTGGTGCACCCGTGCGGGCCATCAGCACCAGCAGGTCGGTGGCACCGGCGCCGGAGATGAATACCTTACTGCCGTTGAGCACATAGCTGTCACCATCCCTCACGGCCTTGGTCCTCAGGCTGGCAGCATCGGATCCGGCGCCCGGCTCGGTCAGGCAGTAGGAGGCCAGCCATTCACCGCTGGCCAGTTTCGGCACAATTTCCTGCTTGAGATCGTCCGAGGCAAAGCTGGCCACCATCCAGGTCGCCATGTTGTGAATGGTGATAAACGCCGCCGTGGAAGGACAGGCCGCAGCCAGCTCTTCCACGATCACCGAGGTGTCCAGCCTCGACAGGCCCATGCCACCCAGGGCTTCCGGGGTGTACATGCCCATAAAGCCCATATCACCGGCTTCCCTGAGCACCTCTTGCGGGAAAATATGTTCTTCGTCCCAGCGCGCGGCGTGAGGCGCCATGGATTTCTCCGCAAACGCCCGGGCAGCCTCACGAAACGCCAGTTGGTCTTCTGTCAGGTTAAAGTCCATCGCTCGTCTCCACAGTCCAGTCCGAAGGGCCCTCCGATCGGGAAGGCCCCGATCCCGTTAACGCAACTGGATAGAGAAATTGGCTTCTGTGGACGTGGCCTCACTGGAGAACCAGCGGGAGGTAACCGTCTTGGTCTCGGTATAGAACCGCACGGCCTGCTTGCCATAGGCGTGCTGGTCACCGTAGAAGGACCCTTTCCAGCCGGTGAACGAGAAGAACGGCAGGGGTACCGGAATGGGGATGTTCACACCCACCTGGCCTACATCGATCTCGTGCTGGAAGCGACGGGCACAGCCACCGGAGCTGGTGAAGATGGAGACACCGTTGCCGTAAGGGCTGCGGTTGATCAGTTCAATGGCGTCGCCAAGGCTGTCCAGCTCCACGCAGGACAGCACGGGGCCGAAGATTTCCTCGTTGTAAATATCCATTTCGGTGGTCACACCGGAGAACAGCGTGGGGCCAACCCAGTTACCATCAGGCAAACCGTCCACGGTACAGCCGCGGCCGTCCAGTAGCAGCTTGGCGCCCTGGGCTTCACCGGTGGCAATCAGCGATTCTATACGATCCTTGGCTTTGCCAGAAATAACCGGGCCATAGCTGGCACCGGAATCGTTCCAGGCACCCGGGCGCACCTTGGCCATAGCTTCTTTCAGCTCGGGAATCCACTGCTGGGCTTCACCCACGAACACCGCCACCGAGATCGCCATGCAACGCTGACCCGCGGCGCCGACTGACGCACCGACCAGGGCGTTGATCACCTGTTGCTTGTCAGCGTCCGGCAGGATGACCATGTGGTTCTTGGCGCCAGCAAAGCTCTGTACACGCTTCATGTTGCGGGTACCGGTTTCGTAGATATAACGGCCCACAGGCACGGAACCGACAAACGAAACAGCCTTGATGGCCGGATCGGTCAGCAGCACGTCCACTTGCTCCTTGCCACCGTGAACCACCTGAAGGACGCCTTTGGGCGCACCGGCTTCCTCGAACAGCTCGGCCAGACGCATCGGCGTCAGCGGGTCCTGCTCGGACGGCTTGAGAATAAAGGTGTTACCGCAGGCGATGGCCATGGGGAACATCCACAGCGGGATCATGGCCGGGAAATTGAACGGGGTAATACCGGCGCACACACCCAGCGGCTGAATCCAGGAGTGGGTATCCACTTCCCGCGCCACGTTCTCAACGGTCTCGCCCATCATCATAGAGGCCACGTTGGCGGCGTGCTCGACCACTTCGATGCCGCGCCAGACGTCACCCTTGGCGTCATCAAACGTCTTACCGGTTTCCTGTGACAGGATTTCGGCAATCTCGTCATGGTGTTCTTTCAGCAACGCCTGGTAGCGCAACATAACGCGGGCACGTTCGGACACTGGCACTTCTTTCCAGGACTTGAACATCTCGCTGGCGCTGTCGATGGCCTTGCGCATTTCGCTGTCGGTGGTGCACGGCGCCCTGGCAATCACTTCGTTGGTGGCCGGGTCGGTCACATCAATCCATTCGCTGGCCTGGCTCTGAACAAATTCGCCGGCGAGGTAAAGAGGTACGTTCTTCATCTTTTGATCCCTGCTTGTTGTTGTACGGGGAAGCCGCCCGATCCACAGATGAACGGCCACGTTTGAATTGATGCTAGCACAGGAATTCCACGGGCACCGATTGACTAAATTTCGCCCGTGATGGACTATCTTGCGATCATAGGCCAAACAATCGATTGATCCATGACCCAGACCTCCCAGTGGCCAGTGCCGCCAGACAGCATTCGCTATGTGGTGCCCGCGCCCAT
>JAEPMM010000189.1 GCA_017643965.1 Marinobacter sp. | reverse complement strand
CAGCGTGGCCAGCCGCTCGATACCCTGTACCCGATGGTGCGGGGCAGGTTCACCGAGCTGAACGGTGACCCGGTCAAGGAGGCCGTCACCAAGGACGAGCGGGTCGGGGCGCTGAACCGCGAACTGAACCTGACCTGGATGGAGTCGCTCCCCGATGACAACGAAATTGTCGAAGGCGAGTGGTTTGCGCCCGGTGACACCACGGGTGTCTCGGTGGAGGCGGAACTGGCGGGCAAGCTCGGTCTGAGACTGGGCGATCAGCTGACGTTCACCATCGGCTCGGAAAAGGTGACAGAACCCATCACCAGCATCCGCACGGTGCAGTGGGACAGCATGAAGCCCAACTTCTACATGGCCTTTCCGCCCGGCGGCGGCCTAGAAGAGATGCCGGCCACCTGGATCACCAGTTTCTATTTGCCCGGTGACAACAAATCGGCGCTGAACGAGTTTTCGCGGCGGTACCCGACGGTCTCCGTGCTGGAGATCGACCACATCATCCAGCGCATCCAGGACATCGTGAAACAGGTCACCCAGGCCATCGAAGCCATCCTGGCGCTGATTCTGGCGGCGGCACTGGTGGTCATGGCAGCGGTGGTCAGTGCCACCCTGCGGGACCGTCAGCGGGAGGGCGCTTTGCTCCGCACCCTTGGCGGCCGGCAGTCCCTGCTGGTGCGCAGTACCATGCTGGAGTTCGCGCTGCTGGGGCTGTTCGCGGGGATTCTCGGTGTGGTGGCGGCGGAAGCGGCAGTGTGGGCGCTGCAGTTCCGCATGTTTGAAGGTCAGTTCCAGTGGCACTGGGCGGTGGTGCTGCCGATACCGGTGTTCAGCGCCATCGTGCTGGCGCTGTTTGGCCGCTGGCAGTTGCGGCCGGTACTCAGCGTGTCACCGATGCTGCTGCTGCGGCGACTGGAATGACGGAGGCCTTAACGGTAGCGGGCCAGAATGGTGTCCAGTTCGCCGCTTTCGCGAACGGACGCCAGTTCCTCGTTGAACTGCTCGGCAAAGTCTGCCCAGTCCTTGCGCAACATCAGGCGGAACGGGTACTTGCTGATGGTCTCTTCGGAGATCCGGAACTGCCCCTGCAGCCCTTCATTAAGCAGAATCCACTGGCCCACGAGGCGATCGGCAACGGCGGCGTCAAAGCGCTTGCCGTGGAGCAGAAACGTGAACATATCGCGATCACGGGAGACGTCAAAACGTCTGATTTTTTCTTTTTCGAGATGGGGCTCCAGTTTCGGATAGGAGTACCCCAGGTGCGTCACGATGGTCCGGTTGAACAGGTCTTCCGGCTTCCGGTATTGCAATTCTGACCCGGCGGGAATGAACAGTACCTCTTCCACGGCAACCACCGGGTCGGTGAACAGGAACTGGTCGGGGTTATCGGTCCACTCGATGGCGCGGGGCGTGCCATCGATATACCCTTCCTGGAGCATGGCATCCACTCGTTTACGGGGAATTTGCTCCGCCACCACCTCATAGCCGATACGCTCAGCGATCAACGTCACCACGTCCCACATGATACCTGCGGGCTGATTGTCCTCGACGATCAGATAAGGGGGGTAGCCGTTGGGCGATACATTAAAGCGCAGTGTTTTGGCATTCTGCTCATTCGCCCCTGCGGTTTGGACGGGCGCAGTCAGGGCAAAAACCAGAAGAATCAGTGAGATGAGTTTGAGCGAGGCACACCTGTAGGAAGGCTGGTTTGGCATAAAAGGGACGTCCCGATATCGGTAAATGGCGCTAACCCGGCTACATCCCTGCCAGTACTCCGACAATTGTTACTTTTAAGTAAGGTTATTTCAATGATTTCATCAGCATCTTCAGAACATTTTACACTCTGAGTGCCCTGAAAGCATATCAGCCCGCATCTGCGGGCTGATATGAATAGCCTTATTCTAACACCAGAGTTTACGCCCAGGCACGTCTGAGTACCGCTTTGGCATCCTCAAGAGTCACCTCTTTCGGATTGAACATGATGGCGCCATCGTCCAGAGCTACTTCGGCGATGCGTTCCAGCTGCTCCTCCACTACCTTGCCGGTTTCTTTCAGGGTGCGTGGCAGTTTGCAGTGCTTGTAAAGCGCATCCCGCATGCGGCGTATGGCCGAAATGCTCGCTTCGGCCCGCCGGGACGCCGGGGTAGCGGCGTACACTTCCGGACCATCCAGATAGAGCAGCAGCTCGCCCAGGGGCTCACGAATCGACTCGATGTTGTATTCCAGCACGTAGGGCAGGTACAGACTCATGCACAAGCCGTGGGGAAGCTGGCAGATGGCGCCGGTGGCATGGCCCAGGGCGTGTACCAGGCCAACCATGGAGTTGGAAAACGCAATGCCTGCCATGGTGGAGGCTTCGGCCAGCTCCAGGCGATTGTCCGCATCTTTCGGGTTGTCCATGACCGCCAGCAGTGAGTTGCTGATTTTCTTGATGGCGGCTGTGGCGTAAGCGTCACTCAGCGGATTCTTCGCCATGCAGGTAAACGCCTCGGTGGCATGGGTCATGGCATCCATCGCCGTTGCTGCCGTGATGTGGGGTGGCAGCGTCAGGGTCATGCGCGGATCGATGATCGCAGCGTTCGGTAGCAGGAAAGAAGAGGTAAACGGCAGCTTGACGTGCTTCTCGGTGTCTGCGATGACGGCCACGGCCGTGACTTCGGACCCGGTGCCGGCCGTGGTCGGAACCACAAAGAACGGCTTGAGCGGACGCTTGAGCACGCCGGCGCCGGCGTAAGCGGCAATGTCGTCACCGCCCTCGGAGACCAGAATGTTGACCGCTTTGGCGGTATCGATGGCCGAGCCACCGCCCACGGCAATGATCGAGTCGCATTTCTCGCTGCGGTAAACGCCGGCAATGTCCCGCACCACTGCCGTCGATGAATCTGGTGGTACGTCGTCGTAAATGCTGACGATCTCCAGACCGCTTTCTTCACAGGCGGCGATCACCGGGTCCAGCAGGCCGGCGGCACGAACGCCCTTATCGGTCACGATCATCGGTCGGGTGGCTGCCATGCCGCTCAGTTCGTAGGGAATGTGCTCAAGGGCTGCCTTGCCGGCAATGACTTTTACCGGGCAAAAGAATTCGTAGTATTTGTTCGACATTATGCTCTCACCGTTTCAACAAAATTGGATGCGACCTTCAGGTAAATCCGCGCGGCGCTCATCAGCTTCTCCGGCAGGTGCAGATTGGCCGGATACTCTTTTACCGCACGCTTGGCTACCAGCTTGGGCAGGATGAACGACTCAAGCCGGTTCAGAACCCGCGTCATGCGAATGGCGTAGCTGATGTCGCCATCCACCAGCATGCGATCGTTGGCGAAGGCCACCGAGGTTTTCTCCTGGAACGACAGCACCAGAAACGCATGGGCAATGTGTTTGAACTGAATCGACAGGTCCACCGGTCGCGGCGCAGAGTTACCGTGGTAATGGAAGCGACCATTGCCAACGTGCTCGACGATGAGGCTGGAGCCCTGTGGCATGACCATCATCTCGAACAGGAATCCCTCGGGCAGGGCGCTGGCGTCCTTCTGGACGGTGGCATCCACTTCACTGACGGCCTGCAGCGCACGCCCCATCACCTGGAACATGAGTTCCACGTAGAGTCGTCTCGCCTGAAAGGCCATCGGTTGGATACGTTTCGCAATCATGGCAATCGTCCGATTGTTGTTGATGTCATCCAATTTTTAGAGTTATTGCTCTAAAAGTCAATGCGGACGATGACAGAGTTTTGCCGTCACTGGGGCAAAAACAGAAAGGCCCGGTGAATACCGGGCCTCTGGTGCACGTGGTGAGGGGCGTTACTGGGTCAGGTTCGCCAGCTTGCGCTTGGCTTCCTCGGCCACTTCGCCACCGGCTTCGGCGGCGGTGCTGTAGTACCGGATCGCATCGTCACGGCGGTTCTGTTTCACGGCCACGTCGCCGAGTCGCAGGAATGCGATGGAGGTGGGGACCAGCTCGTTGGCTCTGGTCAGATGGGTCTGAGCCTTGTCGAGCTTGTCCTGCTGGAGGGCATTCAGGCCGTTGTGGAGTCGATAGCTGAACATCTCCGGGTACAGCTCTACCGCCTTGTCAAAATCCTTTTCGGCCCTGGCCATGTCATCCTGGGCCTGGTAGATCCGGCCGCGCAAAGAGTAGAACATGGCTTCGTTGGGCTCGATCCTGATGGCCTCGTTGATCTTGGCCAGGGCGCCTTTCATGTCCTCTTCGCTGGCGAGCTTGAGGGCTGCGTCGTGAGCATCGTAGGCAGGCTGGAGCTTGCGAGCCATGGCCAGTTTCTTGTCATACACGTCTTTGCCACGGTAACCGCCGGTGCCGATTTCCCGGGCCAGCTCGCGGTTCTTGTCCACCCGTTTCTGAGACGGCGGATGGCTGGCAAAGAGGCCATCAATAAAGCTCGACTGGCGTCCTTCCGAGAGCTTGACGAACAGCTCCTGCAGTTCCACTGCCGCCTCGGGGTCGTAACCCGCTTCCACCATATACTCAATGCCGTAGTGATCCGATTCCAGCTCATCGCCCTGGCTGTACTGGGCCAGTGCCAGCTGTGCACCCATGGCAGCGCCACCCATCAACAGGCCCGCCCATTCGTTGTCAGACAGCGCAAATCCGAGGCCGGCAACACCGGCGCTGATCAACATGCCCTGTTGCATGCGCTGAACGCTGTGCCGTGCCGCTGCGTGGACAATTTCATGGCCGAGCACCGACGCCATCTGGGCTTCATCCTCAAGTTGGGTCAACAAGCCCCGGTTGATCGCAATCTTGCCTCCGGGCAAGGCCCAGGCATTGGGCACACTGCTGTTCAGGACCACAAATTCGTAAGGCAGGTCGGGGCGGTCACTGACGGCGGCCAGCTTTTGCCCGACCTCGCGAACGTAAACCGTCAATTCCGGATCCAGATAGAACTGGCCGCCCTGGGTTTGCTGTGTGGGTGCGTATTGCTCCGCACCGATTGACAGCTCCTGGCTCTCGGGAATCAGGGACAGCTGCTTCTTCCCGGTCACCGGATTAACGGCACAGCCGGCCAGGGCTGAGAGTGCGAGGGTCAGGGTCAGGCAGCGAACGAACAGCCGGTTAGTCACGGTAAACTCCTGTGATCAGTCCTTGATCCGGGCGCAGGATGCATTCCCGGTCGAATAAGGGCAGTTTATACCACATTGCCGGCGTCGGGGTGACTGCCGACGCACCACACCTGTATGGAGCAACGGCGCCCCAGAGTGTATGATAAACCGCTTTCAAACCTACCTTTTTATCTATCCGCATGTGGATCCTCCATGGCTGAATATCTGGAAGTGGTTGCGCTGGTCTGGTTCCTGATCTGCTGGCTGGGCTACACCGAGTATTCCCGTCGCAAAGCGAATGACCGGCCCTGCCTGTCAAACACCCTCGATCTGTACCGGGAAGACTGGATGCGGGTCATGTTGCGCCGTGAGAACCGGATATCAGACGCCTCCGTGGTGGGCAACCTTGAACGCAACGGGGCCTTCTTTGCGTCCAGCTGCCTGCTGATTCTGGCCGGTATCATTACCGCACTGGGTTATACGCAGGAAGTGATGGAGGTGTTCAGCACTTTACCATTCGGCAATCTGCCGAGCCGGGCAGTGTGGGAGTTGCGAATGGTGGTGCTGCTGGTCGTGTTCATCTACGCCTTCTTCAAGTTCACCTGGTCCATGCGGATGTACAACTTCGTGGCGGTACTGATCGGTGGCGCGCCGCCACCGGACGATACCAAAATCAGCCCGGCCGGCCGGGAAGCGTTTGCCCAGAGCGCCGCAAAGGTCTGTAATCTGGCGGGGGACGCCTTTAACCTTGGCCTGCGCTCCTATTATTACGCCCTGGCGGTGGTGACCTGGTTTATTCACCCCCTGGCGTTTATCGGGGCCTCGACACTGGTTGTGGTGGTTCTGTACCGCCGGGAATTCCGCTCTGATGCCCTGTACGCATTGCGCGCCGGCAAGTTGTTTGAGGAACCTGTTTCCAGGGCAGAGCCCACGCAACCAACCAACAGTTAACCCACACTGGCACTGCTGCATGACTGATGACATCCGCATGAACCGGGTTCGCCGGTTCCTTGAAACCCTGAACCAGGCCCGAGAGCTGGGCCTGACCGTGGAAGCGGCCGGCGAAGGCACGTTGACCATGCGCTTGCCCTACAGCGATCGCATCATCGGTAATCCGGATACCGGTGTGATCCACGGCGGCGCCATTACCACCCTGATGGATACCACCTCGGGTTCCGTGATCATCTGTGCCCTGGAAGATTTCGAGCTGTGTCCAACGCTTGATCTGAGGGTGGATTACATGCGCCCGGCCGAGCCCCACAAGCCGGTCTTTGCACGCGCAGAAACCTATAAGATTACGCGCAACATCATCTTCACCCGCTGTGAGGCCTACCAGGAGGGTGGCGAAACCATCGCCAACTGCGTGGGCACGTTCATGCGTATCGGCAAGGACGCAACCCCGAAAAGCTACTGGGAACTGATCACCGGAGGTGAACAATGACCGACCCGGAAATTCTTGGCTACACGCGGGAGACCGGTGATTTCTCCCGGCTGCTGGAGAGCG
Source organism: Marinobacter sp. (assembly GCA_017643965.1). Classification (GTDB taxonomy): domain Bacteria; phylum Pseudomonadota; class Gammaproteobacteria; order Pseudomonadales; family Oleiphilaceae; genus Marinobacter. The sequence continues at coordinate 133 of JAEPMM010000189.1, read as the reverse complement.
TGCCCTACGCCCGGTTTATCGGCCTGGAATGCGAGCGCTTCGGCGATGACCTGATCTTCCGCCTGCCGAAAAAGGAAGAGAACCTGGGCAACCCGATTCTTCCGGCCATTCATGGTGGTGTGATCGGTGGTTT
>JAEPMM010000411.1 GCA_017643965.1 Marinobacter sp. | reverse complement strand
CCTCGATAAAGATCTCGAGAATCTCGTCGTCAATGAGGTCGTCATCGTCTTCGGTTGCCGCTGGCGCGTCGGCGACTTCGGAAGCTTGCGCTTCGCTGAGCTCGGGGGCGGGTTCCGAAGCGGCGGTGTCTGCCGCCTGTTCACCATCGGATTTGCGGGTGGTGGACATGGCTTCGGCACGCTCGATCAGCTGCGCCACGTCACCACCGCTCTGACCGTCGCGGAATTCGCCAATCAGTGAGGGCAGGCGGGTATTGACGTCGTCAATCAGCGAAAACAGTTCGTCGTTGGGCTTGATGGTCTGATCGATCACTCGGTTCAGCAGGTTCTCCACCGACCAGGCCAGCTCGCCAATGCTGGCAGCGCCCACCAGGCGACCACTGCCTTTGAGGGTATGGAACGCACGGCGGACTTCCGTGAGAGCCTCACGGTCGTCGTGATTCTGGCGCAACCGCGGATAGAACTCGTGAATGGTTTCCAGAACCTCTTCGGCTTCTTCCACGAAGATGCCGAGAATCTCGTCGTCCAGCAGCTCGTCATCGGAGGTCTTGTCTTCGGCGGCCACCGGCTGCTCTTCCAGCACCGGTACCTCCGTTTCCACCATGGGAATGTCGTCCTCTCCGGCCTGCTGCCAGGTCGGTTCGGCGCCTACCGGGAAGCCCAGCGACGCCAGGCTGTCCTCGGCTACATGGAGAATGCTGTCGTTATCGCTGATGCCCTCAGCCAACCGCTCGAGGTAGTACTCGATGCTGGTCACCGCGTCGGCCAGGGTGTCGAGCTGTTTCCAGTCCGGTACCTGACGGCCACCCAACAGTACATCGGTGATGTAGCGCTCGGCGGAACCGAGCATGTCGGCCACCCGCTCCAGGGGAATCAGGCCGAGCCCGCCCCGAATGCTGTGCAGCAGGCCCGGCACGTGTTCGATTTCCCGCACATCCCATTGGGAGGCGATGAAATTCACGATGGCGGTTTTCACCTGTTCCAGGGTGTTGCGGGACTCCCGCAACAGCGCTTCACTGGCTTCGCCCAGCTCGCGGCTACCCATGTTGATGGTCTGTTCGCCATCGGCAGACTCGCCGGTTTCCTGGTAGCGGTCGCTGTCCAGGCCGGCCAGGCTGGCCTCGACATAGAGCAGGGCGCCGGCGATATCCATCAAGGTGCCGTCGTCGACGATGTCGGCCTGGCGGGCCAGGCGTTCCACCAGTTCAATCTGCTCGTTCACCACCCGCCGCGGAATGCCCAGGCCCAGTACCGCCAGGGTGTTGGCCACCTGTTTCAGGCCCGGCAGCAGGTCTTCAAGTTCGTCGTTCTGGCGCAATTCAGCGCGCACGAACAGATCCAGCTGATCCTTGAGTTTGGCCAGCTCTTCGTTGAGGGCACTGACCACCGAGTGGATGGCCTCACGGCCGGGACCGGAGACCCGCGTGCGGGCGGCGTCCACGTCATCCTCGGGCGGCAATGCCTGATACGGCTGATAGCGGGTGCGCAGGTCGGACACCAGCGGTGTGTCGAGATCCCGGGCGCGGGCCACGTAATACAGCAGATGCTTGAGCATCGCCTCGGGCACCGCCTGTTGCAGGATATCCACATGCTCATCGGTGAGGCGGCGGATTTCCGCATCCAGTTCCCGCAGCAGGGATTTGACCGCGGTATTGACCGGGTTGGCGTGTTGCTGGAGGGTTTCCACAAACGCGCCGGCGGCCTTCCAGAGTTCGCCGCGGGGCGTTTTCTGGCACAGACGGATCAGGCGCTGGATGACCTTCTGCATGTAATCGAAATGGGCGTCCAGATCGGCTTCGCGCACCACGCCGGCGAGCGCGAACTGGTACATCTGGCGCAGCTTGCGGATGTGGCCCAGTACCTTGGGATCCTGCAGCCGCTGGGAGGCATTGGCGGCGGCACGTTGCCGCGACGGGCCCAGGTCCGGCTTGAACAGTGAGGTATCCGACAGCAGCGATTCACCGCGAGCGGCCCGCAGGTCGTTGAGCAGCGGCAGCAGCACCATCGGGAAGTCGTCCTTGCTGCTGGCAAGGTGCTCCAGATACTGGGGCAATTGCAGGATGGCCTGCATCAACACTTCAACGGCATCGTCCACGCTGGCGACGGTATCGTTCAGTACCGCCTGGGTGAGCTTCTCCATTTCCTCGGTAAGCAGGGCAGCGCCATACAACTCCACCATCTGCAGGGTGCCATGCACCTGATGGAGGTAGTTCAGGCAGAAGCGCAGCCGCGCGGTATCGTCGCGGTTTTCGACATACGCTTCCAGTGCCTGCTGACCCTGGGTCAGTGTGTCCTGTATTTCGCCCCGAACCCAGTCCAGGGCGATGCTGTCATGGTGATTGCCCATAACCACTCCGGTTATTCTTCGTCAGTCTGGCGTTTGATCCACGCCAGCACATGTTCCGAGGGTACCCTCTGTAAGCCAGGGGGCTGCCAGTCGGTCAGCTCCCCCTGGCCCAGGACCAGCAACCCCCCGGGCGCCAGCCTCTCTGCAAGTCGCTTGACGATTTCCCGCCGGCGCCAGCGCCGGAAGTAAATCAGCAGATTCTGGCAGAAGATGATGTTCATCCCGTGCATGGGCGCTTTATCAAGATCCAGAACATTCAGTCTGGTAAAGCACACCCTGTCACGGATGCTGTTCACAATTTCTACGGTATTCCGCTCGGCCGGGCGGAAATACCGGGCTTTCATGTCTTCATCCATTCCCAGCAGTTTGCGGGGATTGAACTGACCGTTCCGGGCTTTCTCGATCACCGGCTTGCTGATATCAGAGCCGGTGACACCGAACAGCGGCTGCAACGCCAGCCGGCTCATGCATTCATTCAGCACCATGGCCAGAGTGTACGGTTCCTCTCCGGTGCTACATCCGACACTCCAGGCCTCCAGGGGGCGCTTTTTCAGCTGCTCCCGAGGCCGGGTCAGGACGTAGTCGGAAACCAGCCGGAAGGCGTCGGGGTCGCGGAAAAACCGGGTTTCCTGAACCGTGAGCCGATCGACCAGTGTTGACCATTCCCGGATTGCATCGGGCCCGGATACGATTTTTTCGTAGTAGGCCT
>JAEPMM010000185.1 GCA_017643965.1 Marinobacter sp. | reverse complement strand
TGGGGGTGGCTCTGGTCGAGGGTGTTCTGAATGTGGTCCTGCAGCTTGCTCATTTTCGATCCTTTTGTCCTGTGAACTCAATTGCATACGAGGGCAGGTGGATGAATGGATTTTTAGCAGCGCAACGGCGCGCTATGGTTTATGTTGTAAACCACAAGGAAATTCCCCGTGATGGAGAATGGTTTGATCACCTATACCTTACTGGTTTTTGCCGTGATTCTGCTGGTGGTGACTGCACTGGGCAAGGTGCGTCTCCACGACTGGTGGATACGGGTGTGCGAGTTCCCCCGGATACAGATCGCCTGCCTGACGGTATTGGTTGCCGTTATTGCCCTCGGGTTCGGAGAGGGCGACGCCCGGGGCTGGGTGCTCGGCCTGTGTGCTACGGTGCTGGTCCTTCAGATGTTCCGCATTCTGCCGTGGACACGGCTGTGGCCACTTCAGGTTCAGAACGCCGAGCCCGGCCAGAAGGAACGTTGTGTGACCCTGCTGGTCGCTAACGTGCTCACACCCAACCGGAACAGCGAGGGCCTGATCCGTCAGGTACGTGAGCGGCAACCGGACGTGCTACTGACCCTGGAATCGGACCAGTGGTGGGGCGATCAACTGGATCAGGCCTTCGGCGACTGGCCCACCATCGTGCGCGTGCCTCTGGACAACCTCTACGGCATGCACCTGTATTCCCGCTTGCCGCTGGAAGAGGCCGAGGTCAAATACCTGATTCAGGACGACATCCCGTCTATTCACGGCTGGCTGAAACTGCCCAGTGGTGACCGCATCAGACTGCATGCCCTTCACCCCCGGCCCCCGGCGCCGAGCGAGAGTGAGGAGTCGCTCTGGCGGGATGCCGAGCTGCTGTTGGTCGGTGAGCAGATCCGCAAGGGCGGGTACCCCGCGGTTGTTGCCGGCGACCTCAACGATGTCGCCTGGTCACGAACCACCCGGCTGTTCTGCCGGGTCAGCGGTATGCTTGATCCCCGGCGGGGACGCGGCATGTTCAACACCTTCCACGCTGGCCACTGGTTTCTGCGCTGGCCACTGGACCACGTGTTCACAACCGAGCATTTCACCCTTGGCAATATCGAGCGACTGGCCCCGTTCGGATCCGATCACTTTCCGATGCTGGCAACCCTGTGTTTCCGGCCGTCGCGCTCCGATGAGCACGAGGCGCCGGAAGCCGATCGGGAGGAGCGGCAGGAGGCCCGTGAGAACATCCGCGAGGGCAAGGCGCGGGAACAGGAAACCTGAGGCGGTCAGCGCGCCCGTGCCGCCCGCGCTGCGTGCAGTTTCTTGTAGCTGTCGATCAGGCGCAGGTGTTTGTCCAGCCCTTCGAGCTGCATGTTCGTCGGCGTCAGACCGTGGAAGCGTACACGGCCCTCCACCAGGCCAACCACATCCTGCATGGTCTGTTCACCGTACATACGTTGCAGGTTGACCAGGAAGTCGCCCAGCTCGAGTTCCTCATCCAGGGTGATTTCCAGCACGGCATTGACCGCGCGGTAGAACAGATTGCGCTCCACCGTGTTGTCGTTGAACTGCAGGAAGGCTTCCACCCGCTCCAGGGCGTCTTCGTGCTGCCCGAGGGCGAGATTGATCAGCAACTTGAGTTCCAGCACGGTGAGCTGGCCCCATACCGTGTTCTCATCGAATTCGATGCCGATCAGGGTGATGATGTCGGTGTAGTCGTCGATCTGACTTTCTTCCAGATGCTCGACCAGAGCAGCCAGTTCATCGTCGTCCAGTCTGTGCAGGTTGAGGATGTCTTCGCGGTAGTCCAGGGCCTTGTTGGTGTTGTCCCACACCAGATCGTCCGCCGGGTACACCTCGGAATAGCCGGGCACCAGAATGCGGCACACCGGCGCGCCCAGTTCCTCGTAGACGGCCACATAGGTTTCTTTGCCCAACTCTTTCAGAATGCCGAACAGGCCAGCCGCCTCTTCTGCGTTGGTGCCGGAAAAATCCCATTCGCAGAAGTCATAGTCGGACTTTGCGCTGAAGAAGCGCCAGGACACCACGCCGGTGGAATCAATGAAATGCTCCACGAAGTTGTTCGGCTCGGTCACCGCCAGGCTGTTGAAGGTGGGCGGTGGTACATCGTTCAGGCCTTCAAAGCTGCGGCCCTGAAGCAGTTCGGTCAGGCTGCGCTCAAGGGCCACCTCGAAGCTCGGGTGGGCGCCGAAGGAGGCGAATACGCCGCCGGTACGCGGGTTCATCAGGGTGACGCACATCACCGGGAACTGGCCACCCAGGGAGGCGTCCTTGACCAGCGTGGGGAAGCCCTGGGCTTCCAGTGCCTGCACGCCCTCAAGGATGTTCGGGTATTTTTCCAACACGTGCATGGGCACGTCCGGCAGCGCCAGTTCCTCTTCGATGATCTGCTTCTTGACCGCCCGCTCGAAGATCTCTGACAGGCACTGCACCTGGGCTTCCTGCAGGGTGTTGCCGGCACTCATGCCGTTACTGAGAAACAGGTTCTCGATCAGGTTGGAGGGGAAATAGACCACCTCCCCATCAGACTGCCGCACGAACGGCAGAGACACGATGCCGCGCTCGGTCTTGCCGGAGTTGGTATCAATCAGATTGGAGCCGCACAGCTCACCGTCAGGGTCATAAATGGCCCGGCAATGGTCATCCAGAATGCCTTCGGGCAGCTCGTCTTCCGGGCCCGGCTGGAACCATTTTTCGTTCGGGTAGTGCACGAACTCGCTGTTGGCGATGTCCTCGCCGAAGAACTGGTCGTTGTAGAAGAAGTTGCAGTTCAGCCGCTCGATGAATTCACCCAACGCGGAGCACAGGGCGCTTTCCTTGGTCGCTCCCTTGCCGTTGGTGAAACACATGGGCGACGCCGCATCGCGGATGTGCAGTGACCACACATGGGGCACGATGTTGCGCCAGGAGGCGATCTCAATCTTCATGCCCAGATCTTCAAGGATGCGGGTCATGTTGGCGATGGTCTGCTCCAGGGGCAGGTCTTTGCCTTCGATAAAGGTCTGGCTGCCGCCTTCTGGCTGGGTCATCAGCAGCGCCTGAGCGTCGGCGTCCAGGCTTTCGACGGTTTCAATCTCGAACGTCGGTCCGGTCTGCACCACCTTCTTGACGGTACAGCGGTCGATGGAGCGCAGAATGCCCTGGCGGTCCTTGTCAGAGATGTCCTCCGGCAGCTCTACCTGAATCTTGAAGATCTGGTTGTAGCGGTTTTCCGGGTCCACGATGTTGTTCTGGGACAGGCGGATGTTCTCGGTGGGTATGTCCCGCGCCAGGCAATACACCCGCACAAAATAGGCCGCACACAGGGCAGATGACGCCAGAAAATAATCGAAAGGGCTGGGGGCGGAACCGTCCCCCTTGTAGCGAATCGGCTGGTCCGTCACCACGGTGAAATCGTCAAACCTGGCTTCAAGTCTGAGGTTGTCGAGAAAGTTGACGTTGATTTCCATTACGAAGATACCTGGATCGGAGAGTTTGGCGCGCCATTGAATTCAATGGCGGCCATTATCCAGTTTTTGCAGGCGTTCGTCTTGGTCAGATGGCGGTTTTACGCGTGGTTTCCGGCGCAGTCTCCTTCAGCCGGTGCTTCCATTGCTGTGCCGCTTCGGCATTGCCGGCTTCACTGGCCGCACGCGCAGCCCCTGCCAGCGTATTGTAACGCCGTGGCCAGGTCTGATCCGACTGTTCGTATGCGGCCAGGGCCTCGTCCGGGCGGTCGAGAGACAGCAGCAAATCGCCCAGTGATTCGTAGGGCGGCAGCAGTGAGCCCGGCGTTACCGGATGTTTCTCGACCGTGGCTTCCAGTTCACCGGCAGAGGTCATCAGTGCAATGGCGCGCTCGGCATCGTCTTCGGCGTGGGCGATCCAGCCGGCAAGTATTCTGCGATCAACCTCCAGGTACACCGCAAACCGTTGGTCCGGTGCTGATGTCGCGTCTTCCACCAGAGTCGCCATGCGCTGTTCCGCCTTGCGGGCCGCGTCCAGGTCTCCGGTATGCACCGCACCCAGACCACGGGCGAACCAGCTCAGCCCGTCCGGCCAGGCAAAGCTGTCCCAGCGGATGTACCCGGGCTTCCGGGGCGTCAGCGCGGCAGCAGCCTCCCAGTTTCGGGTTTCGACCGCCAGTCGGGCGGGGATCGACGCGAGATGGTAGGCGCCCGGGAAATTGCCCTGATGCGGTCCATTGGACTGCGCAGTCTCCCAGACCTTTGCGGCGGCCTGATCCTCGCCGCGCTGGAGATGCCCGTAAACCAGATAGTCCAGTGCGTGGATGTAATGGAACGAGGTGGCGCCGTCTACTTTGTGGTCTTCCGCGAAATCGGCGGATCTGCGGTTCCATTCTATGGTCCGTGGCCAGTCGCCAAGCCGCACGTAGATGTGCGAGGGCATGTGCAGCGCATGGGGGACATTGGGCGCAATCTCGCCGTAGGATTCGACGATCCGGGTGGCGTTGGCGCCGCGGCCATCGGCGTCGGTGGCATGAATGGTGTAATGCACGGCGCCCGGATGGGTAGGCTCGCGTTCCCAGGCGGTACGGAGCACCTGCTCGGCCTCGTCGTGCAGGGCTTGCCGGTTGTCATCGGACAGCGCCAGCGTAAGGCGGGAAAGGGCATACAGCGTAGCTACGTTGATGTCGTCCGGAAAGGCCTGATAGGCCTTGTCCATGCCTTCAATCCAGCCGGCCAGACGCTCCCGAACCTGATCGGTTTCCGGCTCGAAGAAGGCGGCGGTGGCCTCAACAAGGTGCTTGTCTCGCTCATTGTTTGCTGTGTCCCGGGCTTTTTCGATGGCTTCACGCCCCCGGTCAATCTCTGCTGCTGTCGGGGTTGTTCCCCACAACGGTTGCAGCAGTGAGGTGGCAACGCCCCAATGGGCGGCAGCGCAGTCCGGCGCGGCTTCGGCAATGGCCTGGAATTCGGCGTGCGCCTGGGTGTACATCATGTGATGCATCATCCCCAGGGCATGGTCGATGTCCGGGCGCAGATTTTCGGCGCAACTGGCGTTGAAATTCACGGCGCCGATGTCATCAGCGGCGGTGGCCGCAAGTGGCATACTGAGTGAAACGGCAAGGATGGCGTAGCGTAGATATGAATTCATGACAGAGCTCCCCTGAACCGTGGTGAATGGGGCCGGCATGTCATAAATCGGGTCAAGGACTGAGTATCATACTGCCAGTGGTGGCCATGCATGCGCAGCCTTCTAGTTCGACGTTACGCCTCTTTTGTCGGCATGCCAACCCTTGAAAATACAGGGTCGTCCGCCGGTGTCAGCCGCGTTCAGTCGCTCTGTGTCAGGCCCATCTGCCAGAAATCGATCTCGAGCCGTGTCGCGTCGCTGAAGATGCGGGTGAGCTGTTCGAACCGAGCCGGGGAGACGTCTGCCAGACGCTCGTCCAGCCAGCGGATTTCTGCGTCCATGGCCTGCTGGAACTCGTCGCTTTCGTACATGGCAATCCACGCATCGTAGGGGTTCTGCTCGCCACGGCGGGTTTCCGCCCGGCTGTTGAGCCAGTTGGCAATTTCACCGTAGCCCACCATGCAGGGCGACAACGCCACGTGGAGATCCAGCAGATCGCCACGGTTTCCTGTATCAAGCACATAACGGGTATAGGCAAGGGTAGCGCGGGCTTCCGGAAGCCGTGCCAGTTCCTCTTCCGAAATTCCCCATTCCTTGCAGTAACTGATGTGCAGATCCAGCTCCACATCCACTATGGCCTGCAAGCCCTCCTTGGCCTGCCGGAGATCGGTCAGGGTGGGGCTTTTGTAGGCAGCGAGAGCAAACGCCCGGGCGAACTGGATGAGGAACAGGTAATCCTGCTTCAGATAATGCTGGAACGCCTCCGGGGTCAGTGAGCCGTCTCCGAGCTGGCGGACAAAACTGTGTTCGATGTAGGCCTGCCATTCGCCAGCGCAGGCTTTTTTAAGATCTTCAAATTGGTAAGGCATCGGGAATCCGGGCTCCATCAACGGTATGAATGAACAGGCGATATCGTACCCGGGCGCGGTTACGCATCACACCATGCCGGGCTTGCAACGCCTTCAAGTTCAAACGCTCCAGATACCCAACATAGCACCCAGGCCCAGCACCAGCGAGCCGGCTACTTCGCCAACGATCAACAGCAACATGAACAATCCTGTCACCCAGGGCGGCAGCAGTCGTTTGCCCAGTCGATGGGGGCGTTCCAGTTGGTTGTCCGTGTCTTGCAGCAGGCCGTGGATCACGTAGGTGATGATGGCGAACGCGAAGAAGGCAAGAGCGGAGACCGCAGCGAGGGTGTTGACCAGATCAGAGAACACACTGTGGGCGCTGAACACTGCAAGCAGCAGCGCAGCGAAGCTGTACATCAGCGAACTGCGGTGCGCTATATTCACATAGGTCGGGGAGCTGGCATCGGCGCTGCGCGCCATGTGTCGATACTTCCAGATACCCGTCAGCAGGCCGGTCATGAAAAAGATCAGGGCGGCGGTCAGGGAGATTTGTTCGGCCAGAGACATGGACTTTTCCTCGGTTTGTTCGGCAAGCCTGCAGTATAACGGCGGCTCCCGCCAATAACCGGTGCAGGCAGGCCGTTTTGATCAGCTTATTCGGGCCAACCCCGCATTTTGCTGTTTCCTGTTGCAGATCAGCGGCTAAACTGACAGGCGATCTTCTCAGAATCAAGGACTGAACCCATGACGTTAAAACTTCAAGTCATCATCTGCAGCACCCGCCCCGGTCGCATCGGGCCGTCGGTGGCGCAATGGTTCCACGAATTCG
>JAEPMM010000175.1 GCA_017643965.1 Marinobacter sp. | reverse complement strand
GGGTTATGACCAGATCGTGCTGCTGGACTTTGGCGCGGTGCAGTCCTATTCGCGGTCGTTTCTCGACCCGGTGATTCAGATGATTCGCGCCTCCTACGAGGGTGATCTTCCCGCGGTGATTGAAGGCGGTGTGACGCTGAGATTCATGAGCCGCGACTGGCCCGAGGATGTGCTCGAGAAGTTCGGGTCGGTGTGCATGTCGGTATTGGAGCCCTTATCCCGGGACCGGAGCCAGTGGCCCGAGCAGGCGGTGAATGAGCATGGGCAGTACCGCTGGAAGCAGAGCGATCTGCCGTCCCGGGTGGCGCGCCAGGCTGCGCGTTCTGCCATCAGTCGGTATTTCCGGGTGCCACCGAAGGAGTTTGTGTTCCTCAATCGCAAGCTGATCGGGGTCTATACATTTATCGCGGTGCTCAACGCTGAATTCAACGGTGAAGATCTGCTCAGGGCCTATCTGTACGGTCAGGGTACCGACTCGGAAGGAACGCCCGCAGCTTCCATGACCAGCCACAACACGAAGGCGTAACGCACGCCTTTGCCGATGGCGACCAGCACCACGAAATTGAGCCAGGGCACGCGCATGATACCGCCTACCAGCGTCAGCGCGTCGCCGCCTATGGGCAGCCAGCCCAGCAATAATGACCATTGCCCGTAGCGGTTGAACCGCTCCCGGGCTCTCTCCAGTTGACGCTCCGATACCGGAAACCAGCGTTTGTTCTTAAAGCGATCCACTTGCCGGCCGATAACCCCGTTAACAACGGAGCCCAGCGTGTTGCCTGCGGTTGCCCATACCCACAGCCACCACAGGGAATAACCCTGCGTCACCAGTGTGCCCAGCAGTACCTCCGAGTACGCCGGAAGCAGCGTGGCGGCCGCAAATGCGGTCAGAAACAGGGTCAGGTATGCCACGTTGTTACCTCGTTCTAAACACCGTTACCGTACAGGTTCCCGCACCATGAAAAAGCTGTCGTTACGCCTGAAACTCTACGCCCTGGTGATCTCACTGCTCCTTGTGATGGGGATCAGTATTGTGGTTACTGCCCAGTTGTCGCTCAGTGACATGGAACACAGGATCACCACCGAAACCCGGGGTACGGTGCAGAGTATTGTGATGGAGCGTCTGAGCGCAACCGCCGGGCAATACGGAGAGCTGGTCAGCGGGCTGTTTGCAACCGCCTATCGGACACCGGAGGTGGTACGCAACGTCATTATTCGCAACATCCAGGCGGACAGCTCCGGGCGTATCAGTCGCATCGACCTGCAGGAAACCATCGGCGCGGTGCTGGAGGAACAGAAAAGTCTGAGCTCGGTGTATGCCCAGTTCGAGCCGGATGCCTACGACGGCCAGGACCGCTACTTTACCGGTGGCGTGGAAGAACACAGCAGCGACGAGGGGACCCTGGAAATCTACTATTACCGCTCGCCGGAGGGTGAGGTGGTGTTCAGCCGAACCGAGGACCCCGCCACCAAGTACCTGGACACCCGCAATGAATTCGGCATCCGTGAGGCGGAGTGGTATTTGTGCTCCAGAGACAGCAAGAGGCCCTGCATTATGGAGCCCTACGATTACGAGATTGAAGAGGGCTACTCCGAACTGATGACCAGTCTGGTGGTGCCCATCGTGGATGGCGGCCAGTTCGCCGGGGTGGTTGGTGTCGACATCAATCTGTCAACGCTGCAGCGCACCATCGGCGAGGTCAGCCAGCAGCTGTATGGCGGTGAATCCCGGGTGACGCTGCTGAGCAACAAGGGGCTCATTGCTGCCTCCAGTCATTACGAGGACCACCTCGGTCGCCCCCTCAAGGAAGCGCTGCCACAGCTTGCTGACGATTTTGCCGGGCTGCACCGGGATGAGGGTACCTACGATGACGGCGAGACACTGGCGGTGCCCTACCCGGTGGACATTGCCTTGCCAGGCACGCAGTGGTCGCTGTTGATCGAGTTGCCCAGAGATACCGCGCTGGCCGAGGTGGCGCAGATTACCCGTCTGCTGTCCGAGGAAGTGGACGCCACCGCCGGGCGCCAGACACTGGTCGGAATTCTGGTCTCAGTGCTTGCGATCCTGGTACTGGTATTTCTGGTGCGCTCGGTGACCCGTCCATTGAACGAGATTCGTGATCGCATGAAAAACCTCGCCAGCGCCGAAGGCGACCTGACCCGCGAGCTGAGTATTGATACCCATGCCGAGCTGATCGAACTGGCCGGTGGCTTCAATGCCTTCCTCGCGCGGCTGCGGGACATGATCAACGATCTCAAGAGCGTGAATGGCCAGGTTCGACAGCAGGCCTCCGATGTGGGTGGCATCGCACGGGAGACCGATGCCCAGACCGAGCGCCAGCATCAGGATATCGAAAGTGTGGTCACCGCGATGAACGAGATGTCGGCAGCGGCCGGAGAAGTCGCCGGTTTTGCCGGTGAGGCAGCGGATAATGCCCGCCAGGCCCAGGACGGTGTGCGTTTCACCCAGGATACCCTGACCACTGCCGTCGATGGCGTCAGTGCGCTGTCCGGCGACATGGGCGAGGCGAGCAACGCCATTACCCAGGTGGCCGGCCGCAGTGAGGATATCAGCCGGATACTCGACGTGATCCGGGGCATTGCCGAGCAAACCAATCTGCTGGCCCTGAATGCCGCCATTGAGGCTGCCCGTGCCGGCGAGCAGGGGCGCGGTTTTGCGGTGGTGGCGGACGAGGTGCGCACGCTGGCGTCCCGCACCCGCGAGTCCACGGATGAAATCAGCACCATGATCGAAGCCCTGCAGAGCGATGTGGATGGTGCGGTATCGGTCATTCGTTCGGGAGTGGATCGTGCCACCCTGGCAGTGGAGGGCACCCGTGAAGCCGATCATTCCCTGGCGGCGGTTGTGGAGCGGATTGGCACCATTGTCGAGCACGTCACCCAGGTTGCCACCGCCGCCGAGGAGCAAAGCTCGGTCAGTGAAGAGATCAACCGCAACCTCACGCACATTGGTGATGCCGCCAACGACCTGCGGGAACTGGCCCAACGTGTCCGCAGCAGTGGTGATGCGCTGGATCAGCAGGTGGATGTGCTGGATACCGAGTTGGGTCGCCTGAAAACCTGACGGCGGGGCTGAATGCAGGGCGGCGCGGGGAATGGTGCACCGCTATGGCGGCGATTCATTGCGTCAATTTTACGATCCCATGACGGCGTGTCATCATTGTGGCCTGTTGAGTTTGCGGCGAGGCCCCCGCCGGAATGTTGCCAAATGAGGAGTAAGTTATGGAGCATGTGACTATTTACGGCCGTACATCCTGCGGTTTCTGTGTGCGTGCCAAGCAGTTGTGTGAGTCCAGAGGTATTCCTTTCACCTGGGTAGACATGGTGGCGGAGAGGCTGAGCAAGGAAGACATTGCCGACCGGATTGGGCGTCCGGTCCACACGGTGCCGCAGATTCTGGTCGGGCAGCGCTACATCGGCGGGTCAGACGAATTCATCCGCTACCTTCGCGAACAGGAAACGGCGAACGCAAACGGGTGATCGGTCGCTTATAAAAAAGGCGCTTGTGAGATGATCACAAGCGCCTTTTTTTCGCTCCGGGTGGGTTGCTGTTACCGGGCACCGCGACCGGAGATCAGAGCTCGAAGCCGGTCTTCAGCTTCTTTTCGATCAAGGTATTCTGCAGTTTTGCCACCCGCGGCAGGCCGTTGTCAAAGGGCGGGAAGCTCTCGCCGTAGATCAGTGGCTCAAGGTAATCCCGGCAATCCTGAGTGATGCCGAAGCCGTCATCGGTGATGTAGTGGATCGGCATCTTCTTCTCCTGGTTGGCCACCTCGCTCAGGGGCGCCTCGCCGATGTGCCAGCGATACGGCTTCGACTGTTCGCGCACGATGGTCGGCATCAGGGCCTGTTTGCCTTCCATGGCCATTTCGACCGCGGCCTTGCCAACCGCATAGGCCTGTTCAACGTCGGTGGCCGAGGCAATGTGGCGGGCACTGCGCTGCAGGTAATCCGCCACCGCCCAATGGTACTTGTGGCCCAGGGCCTGCTTGACCATGTTGGCCAGCGCCGGTGCCACACCGCCCAGCTGGGTATGACCAAAGGCATCCTTGGCGCCGGCATCCGCGAGGAAGCGACCGTCTTCGTACTGGGCGCCTTCGGAGGCAACAATGACGCAGTAGCCGTACTCCTTCACGCAGAATTCCACGCGCGCCAGGAACGCCTCGCGGTCAAACGGAACTTCCGGGAACAGAATGATATGCGGCGGCTGGCCTTCCCCGTGGCCGGCCAGTCCGCCCGCTGCGGCAATCCAGCCGGCGTGACGGCCCATCACTTCGAGGATGAACACTTTGGTGGAGGTCTCGCACATGGACTTGATATCCAGGCTCGCCTCCAGCGTGGACGTGGCGATGTACTTGGCAACAGAACCGAAGCCCGGGCAGCAGTCGGTGAAGGGCAGATCGTTGTCGACCGTCTTGGGCACGCCGATGCAGGTAATCGGATACCCCATCTTGTCAGCCAGCTGGGATACCTTGTAGGCGGTGTCCTGGGAGTCGCCACCGCCGTTGTAGAAGAAATAGCCGATGTCGTGCGCGCGGAACACCTCGATCAGGCGTTCGTATTCGCGCTTGTTCTCGGAAAAGTTCTTGAGCTTGTGGCGGCAGGAGCCGAAGGCGCCCCCGGGGGTATGGATCAATGCCTGAATGGCCTCGTCGCTTTCCAGGCTGGTGTCAATCAGTTCTTCCCTGAGCGCGCCGAGAATTCCGTTGCGGCCGGCATACACCTTACCGATGCGATCCGGGTATTTACGCGCGGTCTGGATGACCCCGCAGGCGCTGGCGTTAATGACTGCGGTCACTCCGCCGGATTGAGCATAAAAAGCGTTCTTGGTGGCCATCTCGGGCTGGTGCCTCCTGCTGGTTCAGTAAATGCCGCCGATGATACGCCAAATGCCGGTTTTTTTCATGAGCAGGATTGCGGATAACGAAGCGCTTGACGGCTCGTGATCTATACGGGAGGCTTGGCACGTTCTTATTTGGGCCAATCAAGGGGTCAGACCGGTCATGCATATTCATATCCTGGGAATTTGTGGCACATTCATGGGCAGCCTGGCGGTACTGGCCCGGGAGCTGGGTCACACGGTAACCGGTTCGGACCAGGGGGTGTATCCGCCCATGAGCACCCAGCTGGAAGCCCAGGGTATTGGCCTGATGGACGGGTACCGCGCTGAGAATCTCGAGCCGAAGCCGGATCTGGTGCTGATTGGCAACGCCATGTCCCGTGGCAATCCGGAAGTCGAGGCGGTACTCAATCGCAACATAGACTACATGTCCGGGCCGGAGTGGCTGGCGCGGGAGGTGCTGCGCCACCGCTGGGTTCTTGCGGTCGCCGGCACCCATGGCAAGACCACCACCACCTCCATGCTGCTGTGGATTCTTGATCAGGCCGGGTTTGACGCCGGCTATCTGGTGGGTGGCGTGCCGCAGGATTTTCCGGTATCGGCCCGCCTGGGTTCCAGCGACTTCTTCGTGATTGAGGCGGACGAATACGACAGCGCGTTTTTCGACAAGCGCTCGAAGTTCGTGCACTACCGTCCCCACACGCTGATCATGAACAACCTGGAATTCGATCACGCGGATATTTTTGACGATGTCGAAGCGATCGAGCGGCAATTTCATCATCTGGTGCGCACCGTGCCGTCCAGCGGTCTGATTGTTCGCCCGGCCCGTGATGTGCACCTGGATCGCGCCCTGGCCATGGGGTGCTGGAGCGGGGTGCAAAGTACCGCCATCGGCAGCGAGGTGGCGTACACCACTGACTGGCGTGCAGAACTGCTGGCGGAGGATGGCAGCCGCTTCATGGTGGTGCATCATGAGCAGCCGGTAGCAACAGTGACCTGGTCCCAGACCGGGCTGCACAACGTCCGCAACGCGCTGGCGGCCATCGCTGCCGCTCGCCATGTCGGGGTGACGCCGGACCACGCGGTCGCCGCCCTGTGCCGTTTCTCCGGGGTCAAGCGCCGCATGGAGCTGTTGGCCGAAATTAATGGCGTCCGTGTGTACGACGATTTTGCCCATCACCCCACCGCCATTGCCACCACGCTGGAGGGACTGCGCCACAAGGTGGGGGACGAGCCGGTGCTGGCGCTTATCGAGCCCCGCTCGAACACCATGCAGCAGGGGGTGCATCAGCAGGCCCTGCTGCCCAGCGCTGCCGCGGCCGACCACGTTATCTGGGCCAATCTGAATCAACTGGAGTGGTTGCCGGCGCTGGTGAATGCCTGGTCGGCCGACCCGGGGCAAACGGTTCAGCACCTGGTGGAAGACACGGTAGAGGCGCTGATTGAGCAGGCGCTGGCAAAGATCTCCGGTCCCTGCCACATTGTGATCATGAGCAACGGCGGTTTTGGTGGCATCCACCAGAAACTGATAGCCGAACTTGAGCGTAAATACCCGGCATGACAGAGACAACAACACAGCAAAGCGCCTCACCACGAACCATCAATCTGGCCTTCACCGGCGCCTCCGGCGCCCAGTACGGGTTGCGTCTGTTACAGTGCCTGGTTGCCGCCGGCTGCACTGTGAATGTGATGGTCAGCCGCGCGGCGCAGGTGGTGATGGCGACGGAAACCGACCTCAAGCTGCCGGGCTCGCCGCCGGCAATGCAGGCTGCGCTGACCGAGTTTACAGGGGCCGCGCCGGGGCAGTTGCTGGTGTTCGGGCGGGAAGACTGGTTTGCCCCACCGGCATCAGGCTCCGGGGAGAAAGCCCCGCTGGTGGTCTGTCCCTGCAGCACCGGCACCCTGTCAGCGCTGGCCACGGGGGCCAGCAATAACCTGATCGAACGGGCCGGCGATGTCGCCCTGAAAGAACGGCGGCAGCTGATTCTGGTGCCGCGGGAGGCGCCGTATTCCGAGGTGCATCTTGAGAACATGCTGAAACTGACCCGTATGGGCGCCGTGATCATGCCGGCCAGCCCGGGCTTCTATCACAACCCGCAGTCGGTAAACGATCTGGT
>JAEPMM010000097.1 GCA_017643965.1 Marinobacter sp. | reverse complement strand
GCCCGATCAACGCCTTCATCACCGGATGGAGCTGACGGTCTTCAAGAATGAAATCGAACAGCATTGAAACAAGATTGATAACGTCGCTGTCTACCTGGCCGACCGCGCACACCTTGCCGTCATCGGCTTTCAGGACCGGTTCCAGCTGCTCGGTGAGAGACACTATCCGCCCCTGGCCCCATTGCGCAGGAAGCCCCTGGACATCGTTGAGACGCGTCATCAGGGTGCCGGTGTCGAGAAAGATCTGGCCACCGGCAATCGACGAGGGTCCGTCACCGGAGCGCCCCTGATGCAACAGGGCGCTCAGTTCGGAGAAGGTTCCGCCCGACGACTCCCGGGCCATTGTACCGGAACCCTGCCCTTGCTGATCAGCTGACTGCCCTTCCACCGGCCGGGTCTGAGATCCGGCGCGCGGCGCTGCCGGCGAAGCGCGCCCGGCGATCGGTGGGCGCTTCATATCCGGCAGCACACCTTCTGCAATCAGTGTGCGGTTTGCCTCGTGATAGAAATGGCCCAGGTTGTCGGCCAGCAAACGGTCAAACAGCTTGAGAACCACCAGTTTGGCGCGGATATCGATATCGAGATCGGAGCAGGCTTCGGCAACCCCGCCACAGATAACCTCCGGGCTCAGCGGCATCTGGCTGTCCGACAGGGTAAGCGCCGGGGCAAGATGACCAACGCGGGCATTCAACATCAGAATGGCATCGCTGTATTGATTCCGCAGCTTGTTCACCAGATTCTCAATCGCGACCCTCTGCTCCAGCTCCGAGTGATCCAGAAGCGTGAGGGAGTCCTGATCGACTTCGTCGAGATTGCCGCTGGAGCCACCGGGGTGGAATTTGCCCAGGTCATTGAAGGCACGGCTGACATATTGAAGGATGGACACCGTCATGGATTTGCGGCGAAGGCGCATTTCCCGCATGGCGTCGAAGTACGCGGTCTGGTCCTGGTTGGAGCCCGCTTTGTCAGCCAGCTCGAACAGGGCGTCGTCTGCACGATCAAAAAACCCCGCCAGAACAGTTTTCAGCGACTGACCAGATACGTCACGCAGCCGGATCAGGGCATGGGGTAAGGCAAACCGGCCCCCAGACTTCTGAGCGTCCAAGCGGACTACCTTGTTATCCTGCGCCATGAGGCTACTCCGGAAGGTGACTGGCCAAAAAAATAAGGATTCCTGTGTATTGATATCTTATGCCGTTACCACGTCACCTTGTGTCAGATTTTGTCACCTTTTGTGACTGAGGGACGCAGTTCACATTCTGCCTGCCCGGGCATCCGGTTTGGCGATTTCCGTGGCTGCCTATAGAATCACGCATCGGGATACACGCCCTGCACCGAAACACATCGAAAGAACCGGACCGCCACCATGATTTCAGCCGAACTGCTTCGTCAATCCCGCGTTGAGACCGTCGCGCACAGCCTCAGAGAAGACGTAGGTGATGGTGACATCACAGCCCGGCTAATTCCAGCGGACCGCATCGGCAGTGGCCAGGTGATTACCCGGGAAAGTGCCGTGCTGGCCGGGCGCTCATGGGTCGAGGAGGTGTTTCGACAAGTCGACCCGGCCGTGACATTGGCCTGGTTTGCCAATGATGGTGACCCGATCGACGCAGATAGCGTTGTTTTCCGCTTCGAGGGCCCTGCCCGCAGCTTGCTGACCGCCGAGCGCGCCGCGCTGAACTGGTTACAAACCCTGTCGGGCACGGCAACGGTGTGCGCCGAATACGCCAGGCAGGTCGCTCATACCGGTGTGAAGTTGCTGGATACCCGTAAAACCGTTCCGGGACTGCGTCTGGCGCAGAAATACGCCGTCAGTTGCGGTGGCTGCTTCAACCATCGAATCGGACTCTGGGACGCGTTTCTGATCAAGGAAAACCACATAGCCGCCTGCGGCTCGATTGCCGCGGCCGTGGCAGCGGCCCGGCAGATTGCGCCCGGTCGCCCGGTGGAAGTGGAAACGGAGAATCCTGACGAGCTTGAGCAGGCACTGCAGGCCGGCGCCGACATCATCATGCTTGATGAATTCAGCCTGGAGGATATGGAGCGCGCGGTTGCCACGACCGCCGGGCGGGCAAAACTGGAAGCCTCCGGCGGCATCAATGCCCAGACATTGATCCCCGTTGCCGAAACCGGAGTGGACTACATCTCAATCGGTGCGCTCACCAAGGATGTGAAAGCTATCGACCTGTCCATGCGCCTGGACTGACCCCGCGGCCTTCAGGACCGGTCTGACAACAGCCGGTCCATCTCCTCGAGAGCGCGGATCAGGCCGGCGCCGGACTCCGGGCGGCCGCGAAAATGCTCCTCCGCCATGGGCGCCACACCCGATACCGCCGGCAGGGGGTGATCGCTCTCGATCAATACCTTCATACGGGCGACAAACACAAACTGCAACCACTGGGTGAACACCAGGGTATCAATGCAGAATGGCTGCGTGCTTTGCAAAGCCTCCGGCGGAGGCGGCTCGCTTTCCCAAAGCCCCAGTTGCCGAAGCTCCAGTTCAATTTGCAACAGTTGGTCGGCGACATCGCCGACCTGGTTGAATGAACGTGTCATAACCGGTCCGGATTCAGTCTGCGAGGGGTTCCAGCGCCACCTTCTCACCATGGAGCACGCGGAACAGATCTTCGTACTGCCTGGTCAGCGGGTGCTTCGGCGCCATGTGAATCAGCGGCTGGCGGCTCTGATGGGATTCTTTCATTTTGACCGAACTGGACAACCGCACCGGAAGCACTGGCAGGCCCTCTTCCGTCAACTCACGAACCAGTTGCTTGGGCAGGCTTGCCCGCGGCTGGAACTGGTTGGCCACGATGCCTTCCACCACCAGGTCCTCGTTGTGGTCTTCCTGAAGATCACGGATTTCATTGAGAATGCTGTACAGCGCCTGACGGGAAAAGTCGTCGCAATCAAACGGGATCAGGCAGCGCTGGGCTGCGATCAGCGCAGAACGGGTATAGAAATTCAGCGCCGGGGCAGTATCAATGTAGATGGCGTCAAAGGTTTCACCCAGCTTCTTGAGTGCCTCACGGAGCTTGTAGATTTTGTGTTTGGCTTCAAGCTTGCGCTCGAGAAAATCCAGTTCCGGGCTTGAGGGCATCACAAACAGGTTGTCGAACGGCGACGCGTGAACGAACTCGTCTGGCCGGCGATTGAAGACCGTGAAGGCCACGGTTTGCTCCAGCATGTCGGCGACTGTGTCACGCAACTCACTGGCGGGCTTGCCCAGCAGGTAATGCGTGGAATTGCCCTGGGGATCAAGATCCACCACCAATGTGCGTTTGCCCCGGGCCGCGCTGATCGCCGCCAGGTTACAGGTGATACTGGATTTGCCAACACCACCCTTCTGATTGAATACCACTCGTATCATGACTCCCCCTGACGCGCTGCCGGACGTTACTGGCATAGCCAGCCTCCGGTCGTTCCGATGTTGTTATTACCCATGTAAGGCTGCTACCAGCCCATGACCGACTTCACGAACGGAATGGTCAGCCGGCGCTGGGCCTGGAGAGAATTCTCATCCAGACAGTCAAGAATGCCCAGCAGTTCACCCAGCCTCCTGGGGGCTCTCCGCAGAATAAACCCCGCCACCTCATCACCCATGACAAGACCGCGCTGTTCAGCGCGAGCCATCAGAATCCGCAGGCGGTCATCATCCCGGTAGATTCCCAGCTGAATCAGCAGTCCGTGAGACAGTCGTGACACCAGGTCCGCCAACACAAAGGCTGACGAGCCTGGCACTTCCGACATGCTGACAATCAGTAAATGACCGTTGTCGAGCACTCGATTGTACAGGTGAAAAACCGCTTCTTCCCATTCTTCCCTGCCAGCCACAAGGTCCAGGTCATCAAGACAGATCACCGCCTGATGCTCAAGGCCCGCCAGGGCGTCTGGCCCGAACGGCAACAGCTCCGCGATGCTGACGCAGACGGCCGCATCGCCACGACTCTCGGCGAAGTGACAGGCCGCTTGCAGCAGATGACTCTTGCCGGTATCCGCGTCACCGCACACCACCACAACCGGCACGCCTGCGGCGTTGGCGCAGATGGAGCCCAACCGACCCGCCGCGTCCGCATTGCGATCACCGTGAAAATTGTCAAACCGCGCATCATCCCGCAGCTTCACACCCAAAACCATCTGCGAAGTGCTCACTGTCGCTTCGCCCTCCAGGCCCTGGCGCTCCAGACCACCAGATAGTGCCCGCCGCTGAACAAGGCCGAAGCGGTCACCAGCACAATGCCCACATCAATCACCCAGGGCTGCATGGGAAGCCCGCCAAGCAGGATGATGATGGCAAGAGCCACAAGAATCTAGATCAGTGTATTCAGTTTTCCGGAAAGGCTCGGCTCCATGTCGAAACGGCCAACACCGTAGTGGAAAGCCAACCCGCCGATGACGATCAACAGGTCCCGACCAAGAACCAGTGCAAACAGCCAGACCGGCAGAACGCCGGTCAGGGTAAGCATGAGATAGGCGGTTATCAGCAGCGCTTTGTCCGCCAGCGGGTCTGCAATGGCACCAAGGCGCGTTTTCCAGTTGTATTGCCGGGCCAGAAACCCGTCAAACGCATCCGTTGCTGCGGCCAGGAAAAAAATGCCCAACGCCAGACGATACTGGGCCGCCAGCAGCGCGGTTGCAAAAGGGATGATCAGCAGCATGCGCAGAAACGTCAGGGCATTGGGTATCCACCGCCACCGTTCCGTCATTTGCAGGCTCCCTCTGTCCCCGGGTTACTCCCCGACATCCGTCCCGATAACCGATGCGGGCTGCCAGCGATAGTGAAGAATTTCATAGAGCGATTCAAACGCTTCCTCGGATTCTTCCACGTCCCCCAGCAGTGGCTGATAAACAAACAGGGGGTCAGACAGCGAATCGTCTGTGTCAGTGGAGACCTCAGCGTTTGGCGCCTCGGCGCCCTGTGCCTGCCCCTCGGCCGCGCCCGCAGAAACCGGCGCCCCGGCCGCCTCCGATTCGCCGGCCATGTCGGCCGCCTCGGCATCGGACACCGGCACAAAGCGGGTGTCCAGTGCAATGTACTCCTGCAACTGATCCAGCTCGCCGGAGAACGCAACCCGCAACGTCAGTTGATCACCGGCCACGCGGGAGGCATCCACAGTCTGTACCGGCGTGAGATCGTCCAACACGTTGATGATATTGCCGTAGTCCTGAAGGCTGCCCACACCACGGATGACGATGTCGACTTTTGGCAGGTCGCCCACATCACCAGCGGCAACCGCGTAACGACTGGCATAGGCGTCAGCCCACAAACCGATCACTTTCTCCGCCAGCTCCTGCTCGGTGGCTGCCGTTACCGACTGCTCACCGTCGTCCATGCCCATGCCATCAAAGATCCAGCCGGCACGCCATTGGCCGCCGGAGCGGTTAACACGGACCAGCGCCATTACATCGTGACCGATGCTTTCGGACTGGGATTTGACCCGCGACGTGAACTGCCCCCAGATATCCGACAGCAGCTCCCGGTCGCCAGCACGTTCCTCCGGCGGCAGCGCCACCGGCAAGCCCCGGTCAGCGGCTGCACGCCGAAATGCCCGTGACCAACCGTTGTCGCCACCGGAGGTCAACAACGATCTCGCGCCCTGCTCCTCGACGGCAACCCAGGCCAGCGTCAACGGCCGGTTGGCGCCCCATACCGGCGCGTTCACGGAGGCCAGGGCGTTGTTAACACCGACCGCGCCAAACGACATGCGCAAACGGTCGCCATCATCACTGCGAACCACCTGGTAAGACTGCAGCAGCGATTCCGCATCATCCAGCAGCGCCCTCACCCCCTCGTTCTGCAGAACATCGCGGCTACCGGACACACGCACGAAGACTTTCTGCAGGCCATCAGCGTATCCCTGACGCAACTGGTCGGGCGATGAGCCCTGAACCGGAACGTCCACAGAATAAAGCCCGGTCACCGTTACCGCACCCGCGGGAGTCGCGGCCAGCGCCGCCAGAACACCGGCGACCAACAGAACCTGCCGGATCACTCGCGCTGCCTGTGTCGAGATTCGTGCTGATAATGACATGAAACACCCTGCAATTCGCTTGAATGGCGCATAGGATACACCAAGGCCCATGGCGTGAGTAGCTAACGGGGGTTTCGGAAAATCAATTTGGAGCGCCACCCCTCACCTGTTAAAATCCGCGGCCTGACCCACTGGCCAAACGGTTAAGCACACCATGAGCGAACATAAGCCCTCCCTTACCTACCGGGACGCCGGCGTCGATATTGACGCCGGAAACGAACTCGTCAACCGCATCAAGGACACGGCGGCCCGTACCCGTCGCCCGGAAGTTCTCGGAGGCCTTGGCGGTTTTGGCGCCATGGTGGCCATCCCCGCGGGCTACCGCGAGCCGGTGCTGGTCTCAGGTACCGATGGCGTGGGCACCAAGCTGCGGCTTGCCATGCAACTGGGCAAGCACGACACCATCGGCATCGACCTGGTGGCCATGTGCGTGAACGATCTGGTGGTGGGTGGTGCCGAGCCACTGTTTTTCCTGGACTACTACGCCACCGGCAAGCTGAACGTGGATGTTGCCGCACAGGTGGTATCGGGTATTGGTGAGGGTTGCTCGCAGGCGGGTTGTGCCCTGGTTGGCGGCGAAACCGCCGAAATGCCCGGCATGTATGAGGGCGAGGATTACGACCTGGCCGGTTTCTGTGTTGGCGTGGCCGAGCGCAGTGAGGTCATCGACGGCAGCCGCGTTCAGTCCGGCGACGTGCTGCTGGCACTGGGCTCCTCTGGCCCCCACTCCAACGGCTACTCGCTGATTCGCAAGATCATCGAGGTCAGCAACGCCGACCTCAACCAGCCGATGGGCGATGGCTCACTGGCCGATGCCCTGATGGCACCCACCCGCATCTATGTGAAGAACCTGCTGCAGCTGATTCGCGAGGTGGATGTGCGCGCCCTGTCCCACATTACCGGCGGTGGACTGCCGGAAAACATTCCCCGGGTGTTGCCGAACGGGGCCGTGGCCGCCATCGACACCACCAGCTGGACCCTGCCTCCGGTATTCCAGTGGCTGCAGGACGCCGGCGGCGTGGCCAGTGAGGAGATGTATCGCACCTTTAACTGCGGCATCGGCATGATTGTCTGCGTGCCCGCCAACCAGAAAGACCTGGCGATCGATACGCTCAATGCCATGGGCGAAGAAACCTGGCAGATCGGTGTCATCGAGAGCGCGGACGATGCCGCGGCAGATCCGGTGGTGCGTTACGCGCCGGGGCTGCTTGCGGAATGAATTCAGATCCAGCCCCACTGCCCCGCATCCTGATCCTGGCTTCAGGCAGCGGCACCAATCTTCAGGCCCTGATTGACGCCAGCCGGGAGCGGGGCTTTCCGGGTCAGATTGTCGCTGTCGGCTGCAATCGCCCGAACGCCTTCGCGCTGGAAAGGGCCTCGCAGGCCCATCTCGAGACCTTTGTTGTGGACCACACAAAATACGGTTCACGGGAGGAATTCGATGGCGCCCTGATGGCCGAGATCCGCCGCCACAATCCTGATCTGGTTGTACTGGCGGGTTTCATGCGCATCCTCACCACCGACTTTGTGCGTGCCCTGCGCGGCACCATGCTCAACATTCATCCGTCCCTGCTGCCCAGATATACCGGGCTCAACACCCACCAGCGTGCGCTGGATGCCGGCGACAAGGTTCACGGAGTGTCTGTGCACTTTGTTACCGAGGAACTGGACGGTGGCCCGGTGATCGCCCAGGCCGAGGTCACCATCGACCCGGACGACACCGCAGACTCCCTGGCGGAGAAAGTGCAGCAGAAAGAACACCTGCTCTACCCCATCGTGGTGCGCTGGTTCTGTGAGGGCCGTATCCAGCTTGGCTCGGACTACGTGCTGTTTGACGGTGAGTTGCTGCGCCAGCCCATGCGGCTGCCCGACGACCGGGTCGTTCATTAAACAGATTGTCATCCTCCCGCCCATCCGGGCGGGCTACACTGTGCGCATCATGTAGCGTTGCGCAACAGGAGCCGCACCATGCTCGCATCCGTTTCCGCCCGACTTTCCATTGCCGTCCTTGCCCTGCTCGCGCTGCCGATGTCCACCCCGGTTCTGGCACAGGATCAGGCCGGAGAAAGCCAGGACGCAAAGATCCGCCCGGATACGGCCGAAACCCCGCAGTTGTTGCCCCTGAAGGTCAGCTACAACGCCTCCATGGACAAGGGCATCTCGCTCAATGGCAGCGCCACCCGCACCCTCGAGGAACGCAGCGATGGCACCTGGATATACCGCACCAAGGTCGACTCGTTCATCGCCGACATCGACGAATCACTGATCCTTCGCTGGCAGGACAATCACGTGGTGCCCCTGAAATACCGTTACCGGCTGTCCGGTTTCCTCATCCGCAACCGCGAGGAAGCCATCGATTTTGACTGGGACAACGGCGTTGCCAGCGGCCATCACGAAGGTGACCGCTTTTCGCTGGAGCTTGAGCCCGGGGCGCTGGACCCCATGGGTTATCAGCTGCAACTGCACCAGGATATTCGTGCAGGCAAGCGGGAAATGGAGTATCGAGTGATTGACAAGGGCGGCTACGACACCGACCGGTTTGCAGTGATTGATGAAGAAGTTCTGAAAACCGATCAGGGCAACGTGAATACCCTGAAGGCGGAAAAGGTCCGCGACGACAGCAGCAAACGGCAAACCCTGATGTGGTTTGCGCCGGAGCAGGAATACCTGCTGATCCGGTTACGCCAGGTGGAACCGGACGGCAGCAGTTACGAAATCATGATCAACGACGCGGAGATTCGGCGCTGACGGCGGCCCACACAGCCTTGACTTCATCCGCAATGATCCGCAGGCCCTCGGCCACCCGCTCGTCATCCTGGGAGTAGGTCACTCTCAGGCATTCGTGACGATGCTGCCAGTCGTCATCCGCCAGACCGGGAAAGAAATAGTGACCGGACACCACCAGAACACCCCGGGCTTTCAGTCGCTGGTAAAGCTCCAGACTGGTGATCGGTAGGTCCGGGAACCACAACCACAGGAACATGGCACCCTCGGGCTTGTGCACATACCAGTGGCAACTGTCCTCGCCCATGGCCGCCCGGAACACCGCAACGGCCTTCTCCATCTTGGCCCGATAAAACGGGCACACCACATCACGACTCAACGACAGGATTTCTCCCGACCTCACCAACGGCTCAGCGATCATCGCACCGAAACTGCCGGTCGCCAGATTCATGATGGCGTTGATGCCGGATAACGCTTTGATCACCGGCTCTGCCGCAATCACAATGCCGGTTCGCGCTGCCGGCAAGCCGAGCTTGGACAGGCTCAGGCACAGAATGATCTGCTCATTCCAGGTCGGCGTGGCGTCAACAAACAGCAGACTGGGAAATGGTGTACCGTAGGCGCCATCCACAATCAGCGGCACGTCGTGCTGACGGGCCAGGTGCTCGAGACGCG
>JAEPMM010000251.1 GCA_017643965.1 Marinobacter sp. | reverse complement strand
GTCAGCTCATCCGCCAGGCCATTCGCAAAGGCGGACTGGACGACCTGCCGGCCATCCTCGGTATTGTCGAGAGTTCCGGCGCGCTGGAATACACCATGGCCAAGGCGCGAGAGCAGGCTGCCCTCGCAGCGGACTGCCTCGACGCCCTGCCCGACTCTCCTTACCGCGAGTCGCTCAACCTGCTCACCGAACTGGCGGTGGCGCGGGTAAGCTGACCCTTCAATCCAGCGCCTCGCGGCCGTGGGGTGCGTCAAAATCGAGGCTCGGCCCCACCGGCACAATCTGGGTGGGATTGATGGTGCGCTGGCTGACATAGTAATGGCGCTTGATCTGCGCAATATCCACGGTTTCGGCCACGCCGGGCACCTGGTACAGGTCCCGTACATACGCCGAGAGCGCCGGAAAATCCCCAATGCGCTGCCGGTTGCATTTGAAATGGCTGTAATACACCGCGTCAAAGCGGATCAGTGTGGTGAACAGGCGCCAGTCGGCTTCGGTCAGTTGCCGCCCCGCCAGGTAACGCTGACCCGATAGCCGCTCCTCCAGCCAGTCCAGCGTCTCGAACAGTGCCTCGTAGGCCTCCTCGTACTTGTCCTGAGCGGTGGCAAAACCGGCCTTGTAGACTCCGTTGTTCACGGTGTCGTAGACCCGGGCGTTGATGTCATCAATCTCGTCCTGCAGGGGTTCCGGATAGAAATCGATATCCGTACGCACACCGTCGAGACCGTCAAACGCCGAATTGAACATGCGGATAATTTCCGCTGACTCATTGCTGGCAATGGTCTGTTTTTCGGTGTCCCACAAGGTGGGCACGGTTACCCGCCCGGAATAATGCGGTGCCGCGCGGGTGTAGAGCTGGTGCAGAAACTGAAAATCGTGCAAATGATCACGGTGCTGTTCGTCGCCAGGCCGGAACTCCCAGCCGTTCTCGACCATGTCCGGGTGCACCACCGACACCGGAATGTGCTTCTCCAATCCCTTCAAGGCGCGAAAAATCAGAGTACGATGGGCCCACGGGCAGGCCATGGAAACATAAAGATGATAGCGGCCGGACTCCGCCTTGAACCCGCCCTCGCCATCCGGACCGGGCGAACCGTCCGCCGTGATCCAGTTGCGGAAACCGGCGGCTTCGCGCTCGCACTTGCCACCGGTTTTGTCCGTGTCGTACCACTGATCATGCCACTTGCCATCCACTAACAGACCCATACCCTTCTCCTCGCTAAAACCGGTCAAATTTGCGAGAAGAATACCGGCCAGCCTGCTAACCTCTCAAACAAGCAATTTCGGCCAACTACCTCAGATAATTCGAACATGCATACAGCCATTACCATCGACGCTCTCAAAGTTCTCGACGCCATCGACCGCAAAGGCAGCTTTGCCGGGGCCGCAGGAGAGTTGTTCCGGGTGCCTTCAGCCATCAGCTATACCGTGCAGAAGCTGGAAGAGGACCTGGACATCGCCATTTTCGACCGCAGCGGTCATCGTGCCACCCTGACACCCGCAGGCCGTTACCTCCTCGAAGAGGGCCGCACCCTGCTGGAGGCGGCGGAAAATCTGGCGCACACCACACGGCAGGTCGCCCAGGGCTGGGAAACCCGGTTGCGCATCGGATTCAACTCGCTGTTGCCAGCCGACAGCCTGTTCGCTGCCATTGGCGAGTTCTACGCACTCGGCGTTCCGGTGGAGGTGCAATTGGTGGAAGAGGTATTCGCCGGCGCCTGGGATGCCCTACAAAGCCGGCGGGTGGATCTTGTTGTGGGTGCTGACCAGCTCAGCAAACCCGCCGGGCCATTCACCACCAAGGCCCTGGGCACCATGAACTTTGTCTATGCGGTGACGCCCGATCACCCGCTGACGTCCGCCACACAGCCATTGAGCGAGGAGGACATTAGCCGGTACCCCGCCGCCGTGGCCGCCGACACGTCCCGCTCCCTGCCGCCGGGTAACGCCGGGATCTTCCGCCGGCAACGCACCATTACCGTGGCGAACGTCGACCAGAAAATTGCCCTGCAGCAGGCCGGCCTCGGGGTCGGCTGGCTGCCGCTGCCACGGGTGCAGGAACAACTGGCTGCCGGCCAGCTCGTCGCCCTGGATGTGCACGACACGAGACAACCGATCATGCTGCACCTGGCCCGGCACGCCGAAGACCAGGGCAAGGCCCTGATGTGGTTCTGGGAGCGCCTGGGGCAGCCGGACGTGTTCAGCCACTGGCTGGAAACCTGAGCCGCTCGGCGAACCTGACTCCCGAGCCGGCACAATTTGAGGCAAAACAGCCAACGGAATCGGGTCCTACTCGTTTATACTGCCCCAAACTCAACCGCAGAACGGAGTTCATGCATGCGGCAGCTGTCGGAACTGGATGCCTCTTTCCTTTACCTGGAGTCGGAAACGGCACCGATGCACATCGGCGGCATTTATCTGTTCGATGCCCGGGGCAGTGGCGAGCCACTGGCGTTCAGCACGTTCGTGGCCTATTTGCGCAGCCGCCTCCACGTGGTTCCGGTATTCCGGCAACGCCTGAAGGAAATACCCCTTCGCCTTGGCCGCCCTTACTGGATTGACGACCGGGATTTCAGCATTGAACGTCATCTGGCCTACGTGAACCTTGGGGAGCACGGTCAATCCCATAGCCTGACAGAGCTGGCATCGAAGATTCTGGAAGAACCGCTGAAACGCGACCGGCCACTCTGGCACATCACTTTCGTTGACGGCTTCCCCGCCGATGAGGAGGATGACGGTCACCACGGCTTTGCCCTGATTGTGAAACTCCACCACGCCGCAATCGACGCCTTCAGCGGTGAGGAAATCATGGGCAAGTTACTGGAATACACGCCCGAAGCGCGGCCCATTTCCCAGCCCCGGCCCTGGTTCCCCAAACCGGAGCCCTCAGAAGAGCGGGTCATACTCCAGACCGGGGCCAATCTGCTGCGCAAACCGCTGCAGGTGACGTCACTGGCGGTCATTGCTGCAGAGGTGACAGCGCGCAGCCTGGTGCAACGTCAGATTCGTAAACTGCCGCTGCCATTTCCGGTGTTTTCTGCCCCACACTGCCCGTTCAATCGTCAGATCACCGCTAACCGGCAGATCGTGTCCGCGGAAGTGGAATTGTCACGGCTCAAGGCGATCAAAGCGAACCTGGGCAGCGTCACCCTGAACGACGTGGTTCTGGGCCTGTGCGCGGAAACCCTGCGGCGTTATCTCGAAAACCACGGCAGCGATGAGGGCAAATCGCTGGTGGCGATGACGCCTATATCGGTGCGCTCGAACAGTCTGCGTAAAGCCACCGGAAATCAGATGTCCGCAATGTTGCTGGATCTGGCGACCAGCGAGCCGGATCCGGCCCGACGGATTCGCACGATCCACCGCAACGCCGTCGCCTCGGAGCCCTACCGCGAGGCCATCGCCGCCGATCGCCTGACCGAATTGCTGCCATCCACCATGCTGGCGCTGTCTGCACGACTGTATGCTGAGCTGCAAATCGCCCAGCGCTATCAGCCGGCGTTCAACTTGCCGATCACCAACGTGCCGGGCCCCCAGGTGCCACTCTATCTGCAGGGCGCAAAGCTGGTGCGCCAGTACAACTCCGCCCCCCTGTTCGACAGCATGGGGTTGGTGATTGTGGCGGTGAGCTATCAAGGACGCCTGACCATCAATTTTACCCTGTGCCCCGATGTGGTCGCGGACGGTAACTCCCTGAAAACCCTGTTGGAGGAGAGCCTGGGCTCCATCGAGTCGGCCGCCTCAGCGTTGCCTGAGACCGAAGAAGAGCATAACGAGGGCGGGCAAAGCCATCAGAGTCTGACCGACGAGGCCCTGACCATGCTGGAGGGTGTACTCAAGAAGACATTTCGGCGGTTTCGCCACTGACGAAACCGCCCCCGGGTGCCGTTACTCGAACGCCCAGCGCAGGAATGCGCGCTTCTCTTCTTCTGATGCATTCTCCCAGAGCGCTTTCAACTGCTCCAGATTATCGCCCTGTACGGTCGCGGCGCCGCTATCCGCGGTGTCCCCGGAAACCGGGGTGCGAGCCGGTGTCGCCGGTGCCTGTCCGTCCCACAACTCGAAACGGGCCACCTCGGTGCCGGCACTGTTGACGATCGCGCCGGAGAAATCCTCGGTCAATGACTCGGCATCGCGGCGGGACGTTGGCTTGTCGAACTCGAACCGATAGGTTTCCCCTGCCTGAGCGGTGAAAGACGCCACATGAGGCTCGGTCTCTACCACATAAACCTTGGATTCGCCGTTCCTTACCACGCCAGCCTTTGCCCAGATGGTCTTGTAGCTGAAGACCACCTGGTTCTTGCCCGGCAGAAGATCGTAATCCAGTGCCAGATCATCCATCAGAAAATTGCCCATGGGGCGGCCATTCACCCGGGTTACGCGGATTTCGCCGGGTGCCTCCAGCACCGCAGAACCTTCTGTCGCGGCTTCGCCCTCCCAGGTCTGCACCCGGGTCATGGAGGAACTGCACCCGGCCAGCACCAGACCTGCGATAAGCAGAGTGACGATGCGCAGTGCCGACAGCGGATGGCGGGCAAGCTTGAAACCCTCGAAAACGCGATAGATACTCATGAAAAGTCCTTCTGATTTGAATTCGGTTTGTTCGCATTCTGACGAGTGCGTGTTACGAGGGCAAGACGGAAGACAGGCTTTTGTCAGGGCCCCGTGGGCAGCCCACGGAGGCGGAATGAGACCCATGACTTACAAATTGTAAATAAATGTTGAATTCAGCCGGGATTGATTTAATTTTAAACAGATCGGCACACACAACATGGAGCCCTCCCTACAAAAAATAAAACCGGGGCGCAGGAGACACTATGGACACTCAACGCCGGATCGGAGAGGACGGGCCCGTACCGTTTCGCAGCAGCCGCTTTTTTTGTGTGGGGAGCAAATGGTATTTCACCACCAGGGAAGGCTTCGACAGCGGACCGTTTGCGACCCGCGAACGAGCGGAAACAGGCCTGAAACGTTTTCTGCACGTCGTCCGTCTGCTGCCCGAAGAGCAACAGCACAAGATTCACTAGGCACCGGTGCGCTTCATAGCGCTCCGCCGGTCAAAGGATAAGCGGCATGACCCACAGGTCGATGGCGAAAAGACACGCCAGTGCCATAAATCCGGCCACCACATCATCCACCATGATCCCCAGTCCGCCCGGAGCCCGCTGGTCGATCCAGCTGATGGGCCAGGGTTTGACCACATCAAACAGCCGGAACAGTGCAAAGGCCGTCAGGATGCCGTAAATATTGTCCGGGAT
>JAEPMM010000429.1 GCA_017643965.1 Marinobacter sp. | reverse complement strand
GTTCGGAGATTTTCGAATAATCCTTGGAGCGCTGATCGGTGTTCTCGATCAACAGGCCGATGGGCGTGCCCGTGGTTTTACCTTCGAACACCCCGGACAGAATCCTGACCTCATCCGCCTCGCGACGTTGCGTGGTATGGCGGGATGTGCCGGGCTTGCGGCGGTCGAGATCCCGCTGCATATCGGCTTCGGAAAGCTCCAGGCCCGGAGGGCAGCCATCGATGATGCACCCCAGCGCTGCCCCGTGGCTCTCACCAAAGGAGGTAACCGTAAACAATTTTCCGAACGTATTTCCCGACATGATTCAGTATCTTATCCAGGTTTTATAAAAAGATTCTCAGGACCTTTCCTGCCACTGACGCAGCTCATTCCCGTAAATCAGGAAGACCCCGTCACCACCGTTTTCAAATTCCAGCCAGGTAAACGGCAAGTCCGGGTACGCCTGTTCAAAGGCCGGCCAGCTATTACCCACTTCCACGATCAGCAGGCCGCCGGGATTCAGATGGTCTGCCGCACCGGCAACAATCCGGTGCGCAATATCCAGCCCGTCACTGCCCGCCGCAAGCCCCAGTTCCGGCTCATGACGGTACTCGTCCGGCATGCTGGCAAGATCCTCTGCGTCGACATAGGGCGGATTGCTCAAGATAACATCGTAACAACCTTCAATGCCGTCAAAGACGTCCGCTTTAACCGTGCGGACCCGATCCCCGAGCCCATGAAACTCGATGTTGCTGGCAGCCACGTCCAGTGCATCCGTTGAGATATCGGCCAGGTCCACCTCCGCGTCTTCAAAGACGGTTGCCGCGCCAATGCCGATACAGCCACTGCCCGTGCACAGATCCAGAACACGCTGCACCGGCGCCTCACCCAGCCAGGGCTGCAAACCGCGCTCGATCAGCTCGCCGATGGGAGACCGTGGCACCAGCACCCGCTCGTCTACATGGAAGGGCATACCCATGAACCAGGCCTCACCCAGCAGATACGCCATCGGTACTCGTTCCTCGACACGCCGCTGCATACGACGGACGATCAACTCCCGTTCTTCCCGGGTCAGCCGGGCGTCCAGAAACAACGTATTGTTTTCCAGTGGCAGGTTCAGCGTGCGCATCACCAGCTGAACCGCTTCATCCCAGACGTTATCCGTGCCATGGCCAAAATACAGCGGCGATGCGGAAAACGTGGTGGACACATACCGGAGGTAATCCCGCACGGTGTAGAGCTCGTCAATGGGGCTGGTCACAGTGGTCTGGTTCCTGCAATGGTGCGTGAGTGCAAAAGTGGCCGACATTATACGCAGTTTCGGCGCTGCACTGCAGCCCCACTGGCTGAGTCAGAGTGCCAGCGGCCCTGAGCTGGTGCGGCTCTCCTCATAACGATCCAGCGCTGCCGCCATGCGCTCGCGGCCAAGCTGAATCAGCTCCGGCGCTTTGTGGTAATCGTAGGTACGGCAGGCGTTTTTCGGAACGTTGACCAGCAGATCCGGGGGATAACCCGCGATCTTGTATTGCACCAGGGCACTCTGCATGGTTTCGATGGTGAGGTTCATGACATCAAACTTGCCAATGCCCAGCTTGTCCCAGTCAATGGTTTCATGGGTCTGTTCGGCCTCTTCCGCTGCCTTGCTGGCGGGCAGGCGCTGTTTGTCCTGCTGGCGCTTCTCGGACTGATTTTTTTCCACTGCCTTGCTGATTTTGTCCTCAGCGGTGTCGTCGCTGGGCAAGCCGCCCTTCTTGCTGGTGAACGTCTTCAAGGCATCCCAGTCAAACCAGCGTGACGCCTTGTCTCGCAATACGTCGACCCATTCATCCGCGTCACCGGCGTCACTGAAGGCGGCATCCGGAATCCGTCGGCGTCGATCATCCTCACCGCTAAGGTTCACAGCAACGACCATATCGGCGTGGGAGGAAATGGTGGGGATAATCGGCAGTGGGTTCAGCAGCGCACCGTCTACCAGCACACGTCCGTTCAGGACCAGTGGCGTCACGACGCCGGGAATCGCCACCGAGGCACGAATCGCCTGATCCAGCGGCCCTTCCTGGAACCAGATTTCCTTGGGCGCCAGCAGGTCAGTTGCCACCGCCGTAAAGGCGATGGGCAAATCCTCTATCTTGGTATCACCCAACATGTCCCGCACCACGGAGAAAATCTTCTCGCCGCGGATGGCGCCCACCGAGTTGAACGTCACGTCCAGCAACCTCAACACATCAAACTGCCCGAGGCCAGTGACCCAATCCTTGTAATCTTTCATTTTTCCCGCGCCGTACATGCCACCGATCAGAGCGCCCATCGAGCAACCGGAAATCGCGACAATGTCGTAACCGCGCTCCTGCAGGATTTCAATGGCACCGATATGAGCATAGCCGCGCGCCCCGCCGCTGCCGAGCGTCAGTGCCACGGTTTTCCCTTTTCCCGGCAAGGTGGGTTTGCGCGCCGAATCGGTCGGCGGTTCCGCAGCGGACAGGTCTGAACTCTCCACAACGGCGGAAGCGCCGTCGCTGACCCCCTCTTGCCCGGGGTTGCGCGGTCCGGGTGATTGATTGTCGTTTGCGTTGCTCACTGCTCTGGCCCCGTAATGACCACAATTTCGATGCGATCGCCCTGCCGCTCAGGTGATGGAATGATGACCGCAGGTCCGACCTTGATCAGTGTTTGTCGCGACCCGGACACACCGGTCTTGTCGAGCACCTGCGACAACGACTCCAACGCCTCGCCCGCGCGCTCCATGGCGTCATCCAGATCCTCGTCAGCGCCCAGGGATGCATACCCGGTCAGTATCGCCGTGGCGCCTTCCTCGTCCATCCAGTTGCTCAGCATACGACGGTCACTGGCGGTCCAGTCAAACCGGTAGGTTATGC
>JAEPMM010000156.1 GCA_017643965.1 Marinobacter sp. | reverse complement strand
GCACCGACAACACCCGCAATGGCAACGCTGATGATCACAATGGTCATCACCAACTCCACCAGGGTGGCTCCGCGGACGCGTTTTTGCCTCATAGGCAGGGGCCCCGATAGACCGCTCCCAGCGAGCTCAGGCAGGTTGAGAAACTGCTCTGACCGATGAACACAAACTCCGTGTCTGTGCCGGATTGCGGCGCGCCATCAGGCGCGAAGTTGATGATCAATGGCAGAGAGCCACCGACCGTAAGACTGGTGCCCTCGCGGGGCAGCTCGAACATGTGGGCAGCGGGGGTGCCGGCGCCGACAACAAACCGGAATTCATCGGAGGACTGCTCTATACGGAGCGACCCACCCGGGTTGCCCGCCAGCGCTGCTTGCTGGGCAAGCAACGTGGCGGCGGCAAGTTGCTGGGTTGCCAGCAAGGGAGAGAACGCGGAGCGACTGGCGAACAGTCCAACACCCAGAGCAGAAAGCGCCCCGATGAGGATGATGACCATGACCAGCTCAACCAGCGTAAATCCGGACGCTCCCGGGGCGCAATGCTGTTTCATACCCCTCCCCGACTGGCAGTATTCAAGAATTACACAGCCCGGGCCAGACGTAGGTCGGGTTAGCGAGAGCGTAACCCGATGATTGCTGGAACCGAACATCGATCTGGGCAGGTTGCTCCTGCAATCCTGCCCAACAAGCCGATATCCAATTACTCACATGCTGTGTTGGCAACGCTCCACGTTTCAGTGACCGGTGACACCACAGGAGGAGTGTTAACTCCAGTTGATCCAGTGAAGCTGAAGCACGGACTGCTATCAGAGGGATCCGCAACAGTAACGTCTGCGTTGGCACCGTCGACTTCAACTGTATAGTCAGTGAGCTGGGCAACATTTTCGAGTGAGGATGCCGCAAGGTATCCATTGGTCAAGTCAACACTCGCTCCCTCAACATCAAAAACCTCCGTTCCGGTCGTATCAGATTCGCCAGCTGCAAGAGCCTTGGAGCGAACGATGGCTGAGGCCGATTTGACAGTGCCCTGTGCTCCAGTAACGGTTGCCAGCTCAGCTTCTCCACCCAAATCCGCAAACCGCGGCAACGCAAACGCCGCCAGAATGCCCAGAATTACAATCACCATGACCAGTTCTATCAGGGTGAAACCTTTCTCTTTACGTGATGCTATTGCGGTCATCGCATTCATGGTGTTACTCCATTTTCTCGTGGTTAAGTGTCTTTTCAGTTCAATCAGTTAATGGTTGTGGCAATTTCGCCGGTGTCCGCATCGTAGGTGATGGTGCTGTCCTGCTCGTCAAGCTGATACGTGAAGATGCAGTCTCCGCCGCTCACCGTGATGGCGTAGTCAGGGTTCGTCCCGTTCACCGTCGGCGCATTGGACTGCAGCACACCGAGCCACACCTCTTCGCAGGTGGTAACGGTCATCACCGGCGTGCTCGCATCGGAGGCAACGGAAACCGGCCAGCCATTCTCGCTGACATCAACGTTATCATTACCGAAACCCTCAATGTTGGTCTGCGCCGACGTGAATCCGTTGGCAACCCATTGGGTTTTGGCCAGTGCCACGCCGGCAGCCAGGGCGCCTGCCGTGGCCCGGATGGTCGACTGATGCGCCTGCTCCGAAAGCTGTGCAAATCGCGGCAACGCGAAGGCCGCCAGAATAGCCAGGATGGCAATCACCACCACCAGCTCAATCAGGGTAAAACCCGCCTGCTTCTTCCTATCCATGCCCTGTGCCATTGATTCGTCCTCTTGCCTGGTCTCTGATGTTTCCGTCAGTGTTCAGCATCCTGCCGTTGCACTGATCCTGGTTGTAACGCCACCGGCTCAAGTTTGAGGCCGGTCAGTCGCTCTTCCTGCTCCCGCTGTCCGTTGTTATTGCGGTCTGCAAAATCCGTTGTCACTGCCCAGGCAAGGGGTTGGTCAACGCGCGATGACCGTCCTGCCAGGGTTATCGGCCGCGCCGGTTGATAGATTAGCCAACCTCTGCGCCTGTTTTCAGTGGTCTTTTCTGTACTGTTCTGAAAGCACCAGTAACCCGGCGCCGGCAACGCCCGCTCGCACAGACCCAGGTAGCGACTCCACGACTGATCCAACAGCTCAATGGGATTCAGTCCCACCTGGTTTTCCAGCCGCTCGTCCCGCGCCAGCATTACCTCCGCCCCCCTGACCACCAGCGCTGAGCGCATCTGGCTCAACATCACGTTGGCGGACATCTGCTCCGCCCGATATGCCTCACGATCCACCACACCCAACAGGTACCACCACAATAAAAACAACACGATCAATGCCACCAGCATCCGCAACCGGCGGCCGTTGCGCTGGACGTTGGCGTCCGCAAGCGTGGCCGTTGGCATCTAGCCCCGCCCCATGGCCGCCGCACCCAGGTCCCAGATGGGCAGGAACACACCGAGCGCCAGTATCAGGACCAATATGCCCATGGCCACGATCAGAATGGGCTCGATGGACTCCGCCAGTCGTTTCAGACCGTAATCCACGTCTTCGTCATAAAAGTCGGCGACGTTGTTGAGCATGTCATCCACCGCCCCGGTTTCTTCCCCCACGGCAATCATCTGCAGGATCAGCGGGGTAAACATGCCGCTCTGCCGCGCCGTGCGCAGCAGGCTTTCTCCTCGCTCAATGCCGGCTCGCATGTCCTTGATGTGCACCGAGATCCAGGCGTTATCCGTGGCATCAGCCACAACCGTGAGCGCGTGGGTAACGGGCATGCCCGCCGCCAGCATGCTGGCAAAGTTTCGGGCAAACCGGCTCAGGGTGATCAGCTCCAGTAACGGGCCAATAATGGGAATCCGCAGTTTGTAACGATCCCAGGTAATCCGCCCCTGCTCGGTTTGTTTCCATTGGCGGATCAGCAACCCCGCCGCTGCGGTGCCGAACAGCAACACATACCAGTAACCGAGGAGAAAATTGGACGTGGCCACCAACACCTGGGTGAGGAACGGCAAATCCGCGCCCAGTCTGTCGAACACCGAGGCGAACTTGGGAATCACCAGGAAGTTCACCACCATCAGGGCCGCCAGCAATGCCACCACCACAAACGTCGGGTAGCGCAGGGCCTGTTTGAGTCGACGCTTGGTATCCCGCTCCAGCTCCAGGATGTCTGACAGACGCCTGAAGGCATCGTCCAGCATGCCGGTGTTCTCACCCACATGAATCATCGCGATGAACAAATCCGAAAACACCCTCGGGTGCGCCTGCATGGCGGTGGCCATGGTGGTGCCCCCCTCAAGCCGCGAGGTCACGTCTTCCAGCACTTCCGCTAGCACCGGTGAGCGGCTGGTTTCCGCCAGCCCGCGCATGGTACGGATCAGGGGAATACCGGCCTTGGTCAGGGCATACATCTGGCGGCAAAATACAATCAGCTCATCCAGGGTGACCTTCCTGCGAAACAGCGGCACGCCGTCGAGGCGATCCGCGAGGGAGGTGGACACCGGCTGCTCACGAATCGCTAACGGTGTAATGCCTCGGCGCATCAATTCCGAGGCCGCAGCGTCAGCATTGGGTGCCGCCAGCATACCCTGCTGCACCGCGCCCCGGCTGTCCTTTCCCCGATAGCTGAATTGCATTAGGGCGTCTCTCCCCCGACCGGTGCGGACTGCGGCTCAAGATCCGCCTCCAGCGACACATCGCCTTCGGATGTAGCAGCCACCCGGGCGACTTCATCCAGCGTGGTCACCCCCTGTAATGCGTAATCCAGGGCGCACAGCCCCAGAGGGCGATAGAACGCACTCTTGCGGGCCGCGCGGGTAAAGCCCGACACGTCCTGGCGACGAAGGGCATCCAGCGTTGCCTCGTTCATCTCCAGCATTTCGTAGACACCCAGCCGCCCCTTGTAGCCGGTATTGCTGCACTGATAACAGCCGCGGCCATGTACAAACCCGACCTCCAGATCGAGCGGGTCGAGGTTGAAGCCGGCCAGCCACGCCTGCTGCTGGTCGGTGAGCTCATGGGGTTCCCGGCAATTGTCGCAGACCCGCCGAATCAGTCGCTGAGCCACAACGCCGAGCAGCGAGCTGGCCACCAGAAACGGCTCCGCCCCCATGTCGATCAGCCGCGTGGCGCTGCTGATGGAATCGTTGGTGTGCAGTGTGGACAGCACCAGGTGCCCGGTCATGGCGGCCCGCAGACCGATCTCGACGGTCTCACGGTCACGCATCTCACCCACCAGAATAACATCGGGGTCCTGCCGCAGGGCCGACCGCAGCACATTGGCAAATTCCAGCCCGATCTTGGGGTTGACCTGAACCTGGGTAATCCGCGGCAGGCGGTATTCCACCGGATCTTCGGCGGTAATGATCTTGACCTCGGGCTTGTTGAGTTCCGTCAGCGCACCGTAAAGCGTGGTGGTTTTACCGCTGCCGGTGGGCCCCGTAACAAGGATCATGCCGTGGGGTTTTCTGATCATGCGGCGGAACCGCAGCAACATGTCTTCCGGCATGCCGGTGCCGTCAAGGTTGAGTATGCCCTGACTCTGATCCAGCAAACGCATGACCACCGATTCACCGTACTGCACCGGCATGGTAGACACCCGCACGTCGATGCTGCGGCCTTTGACTCGCACGTTGAAGCGCCCATCCTGGGGCATGCGCTTTTCGGAGATGTTCAGGCCGGCCATCAGTTTCAGGCGCAGAACCAGCGCGGAATTTACCCGCTTCTCTTTCATGACCTGCTCTTGCAGCACTCCGTCCACCCGCTGGCGGATGCGCACCACGGTTTCGTCCGGCTCAATGTGGATGTCGGAGCTGCGGGCCTGAACGGCGTCCTCAAACAGGGTTTGCAACAGTTTGACCACCGGTGCTTCGGCACTTTCGGATTCCGCCGACAGATTCGCCAGATCAAAGGCATCGTCGCCCAGCTCATCTTCCAGCTCTTCCGCCAGCGAGGCGATTTCATCGGTACGGCGGTACACCAGATCCAGCGTACTGAGCAGTTCGCTTTCACGCACCACCGCCTGTTTGATGGGCTGCTTCAGCACCCGCACCAGTTCGTCGTAGGCGAAGATATCGAGGGGGTCGGCCATGCCGACTAAAAGTTCGTCGCCTTGCTGGGCCAGCACGATGCTGCGAAACCGTCGCGCCATGGCCTCAGGCAGCTTTTTCACCAGTTCGTTGTTGAACTGGAAATGCCGCAGCTGGACGAATGGCACATCGAGTTGCCGCGACAGGAAATTCAGCAGGTTGTCTTCGTCCACATAACCGAGATCGATCAGGGTACGGCCGAGCTTACGCCCGGTGTCTTTCTGCTCCCGCAGGGCGGTCATCAACTGCTGCTCGGTGATGACGTCATTCTGGACCAGCAGGTCACCGATTCGGATCTTCTTCTTTGGTTCAGTCATCACTTACCCTGCCCGCAAAGACTGTAAACGCTGGCGTACGTAATCCGCCAGGGAGGGGGGAAGTCCCGGCAGCTCGGACGCCTGCCGGAAAGCCCGCCGCGCCGCTTCACGCTGGCCGCCGGACTCCAGAGCAATGGCCAGCCCTGCCCACCAGGGTGCCTGACTGTCATCCCAGGCAATCAGCTCCGCCCATCGACTCGCGGCGTCGTCATGGCGACCGCCCTGATGCAGAAGCGTGGCCAGGGTCACATGGTATTCGGTGTGTTCTGCCACTCCCGGCACCCGGTACAGCAGCATCGATAGCGCCGCCTCTAGCGCACCGCTCTCCAGCAGCGCGCGGGCGCGCAGCAGCCTCAGTGGTGCCGATGTTTGCGCGATTGGCTCCGGCAGCAAATCCAACGCCTGCTGGTACTGGCCCTCCACCAACAGGCGTTTGGCCACAACGTGGCGGCTCAATGGCGCGTCCTGCACCGCCGTGAGATCTTCCAGCACCTGCCGGGCTTCCGCCCATCGGCCGGCCCGCAGCATCCGCTCAAGCTCGCGACTGGTTCGCCGATCCTTCACCTCCGGCGTTTCCCGCACCTGTTTGACGTCAGCTGCGGCCTGAAACCCGTCGTCTGAGCCGCTCACCCGCACCGTTGACGGGCGCTGGGCATCCGCCGGCACGTCGGCGGCCACGGATGCGGCGGCCGGCTCAGGGTCCGCTTCACGCTCAGTTTTCGGGTCAGCATCAGGCACCGGTTGCGGCGCCTGAGCAGCGACACGCTGCGGCTCAGGTGGGCGGCTGTGCTCCATGGGAGCCGGCTCGGGCAATCGGGGCGTCACGACCACCGGCTCCGACGGCTTATCCTCGGCAACCGGCTGTGGCACTGACTCGGGTTCGGGTTCCGCTTCCGTCGCCACCGGAGACGGGACAACCACCGGCGTCGCTGTGCTCTCGACCACCGGGGACGGCCTCGAAATCAGCCACCACCCGGCGCTCAGCAGCAACAGCGCCAGCACAGCAAGGATCAGCCACCGAGCGCGTCGTCCAGCGGCAGGCGCTGCCGCGGCCTGCCCGGTGTACGCCGCCGGCGCAGGCTGGCGGCCCTGGCGCTGCTCTGCCGCCCGCAGGGCATCATTCAACAGGCTCATAGCCACCTCGCGATGACGCCGGGTTTGCGGGCGCTTTCGGTATCACGAATGGCCATCAACACGTGGTTGCGTTTGACCAGGCGCTCACCTCGACCCCAGGCCGCCAGCAGCGACTTGTGAGCCAGAATATTGACCAGCCGCGGAATGCCGCCGGAGGATCGGGTCATCACCCGCAGTGCCGCCGGCGCAAACAGATCGCCGCCGTTGTAACCGGCCTGGGCGAGGCGATGGCGCAGATACTGGGCGACTGAGGCGCGATCCAGCGGCGCCAGACGGTGCGCAAAGGTGATGCGCTGGCGCAGCTGGCGCAGGCTGTCGCGGTTCAGCAACAGGTCCAGCTCCGGCTGGCCGAACAGTACCACCTGCAGCAGGCGCACGCTTTCGGTCTCCAGGTTGGTCAGCAGGCGCAGGGCTTCAATGGTCTGCTCCGGCATGGCCTGGGCTTCATCGATGACCAGTACCACCTGGCGCTGCTCCATGGCCAGGGCAATCAGCCGCTCATTCAGCGCCTTGAGCACCTGATGGGTGTTGCCACAGCGGGCCACGTCTACCCCCAGCTCCTCGGCGACCGCCTCGTAAAGCGTTTCCGGAGTCAGATGGGGGTTGGGAATGTAGGCGGTGTAGGCCTCGTGCTCCAGCTCATTGAGCAGTAAGCGGCACAGCAAGGTTTTGCCAGTGCCGACTTCACCGGTAATCTTGATGAAACCCTCGCGCTGGCGCAGGGCGACCAGCAGCAGCTAGAGCGCATCACGATGGCTCGGCGCCCGAAGGGAGTATCGGGTGTTGGGCGTCAATGCGAACGGTGCTTCCTGCAATCCGAAATGGGCTTCGTACATCTAGGGCCTGGTATTTTCCGGAGCAGGTTTGACGGATTCCGCCGATTGCAGCAACTCTTTGAGCACGTTCATGCGTT
>JAEPMM010000060.1 GCA_017643965.1 Marinobacter sp. | reverse complement strand
GGATATTGTCCAGCACGTTGCCAGGCCCGTGATTCACAGCTGGTACGTCACTTCCAGCTTTTGCTGGAGACGTTGTGCCTGGCGGAACGACTCACGCAGAATCCGCCGGTCCAGGGGGTTGAGGTCATCGGGGTTGATGTAGTTGGATAATGGCTCACCACGCTCCAGCATTTCCTGATGCGCCCTCATGCGGATGGCCTGGATCAGGCTGTACGCCTCTTTCCAGGCATTGGCATCTTTGGGATCGAACACTTCTTTGGCGACGAGGCGGTCCATGCGTTCCAGGGTGTTGGCTTCTTCCACCCCGTGGGCCAGCGCGAAGACGCGGACGGCTTCCACGAAAGGAGCCAGCCCTTGCCGTTTGAGATCCAGATTGTGCTTCTTGCCGTCGGGCGCGTAACGGAAGTTGCGGAACATGGTGAGTGGCGGCCGGCGGGTAATGGCGTTGCCGGCAAGCATTTTCTGGAACAGCGGGTTTTTCTGAATTCGGGTCAGCACCTTGCCGAACAGCGCGTCAAGAGGCTCCATGGGGCCGAACACGGCCCGCATGTCGAGGAAAATCGATGAATAGACCAGGTTCTGGGGGGTCGAGGCATCAATGAAACGGATAAACCAGTCGTCCCACTCCTTACCGCTCAGGCACAGCTTGGGGTTGCTGGCCATGATGTTGCCCTTGCACAGGGTAAAGCCGCACTCGGCCAACTCCTTGTTGACCTGTTCCGCGAAGGGCAGGAGCTTTTCGCGAACCTGATCCTCGGTCATACCCTCCGGCGTCTCGAACAGAATGCCGTTGTCCTGATCGGTCAGCAGGGTTTGTTCTTGCCGGCCCTCGCTGCCAAAGGTCAGCCAGGTGAATGGGATGCCCGGATCGTGCTTCTTGATGTTGAGTTCCAGAACACGCCGGACCGTCACGTCGTTCAGGGTAGTGATGATCTTTACCACCTGACCGGAATCGGCGCCATGAGCGAGCATGGCGTCCACCAGGCGGGACACGTCGGTGCGCAAGCTCACCAGGGTTCTCAGGTGGCTGGCGGTGCCGATGGTGCGGGCGAGGTTCACCAGATCCACCCGTTGCAGGGAGAACAAGTCTCGCTCCGAGACAACACCGATCAGGCGGTGATTCTCGTCCACCACACAGAGGTGGGCGAAGTGGTGCTCCGCCATCAGCATTGCAGCCTCGAAGGCGTCAGAGTGGGAAGTCAGGCAGATGGGATCCCGGGTCATCACCTGCCCGATCGGGGTGTCCAGCGGGCCTTTTTCTTCCGCCACCATGGTGCGCAGGTCGCGGAGGGTAAAAATGCCGATGGGATGGCGTTCATCGTCGGTAATGATAATGCTGCCGACGTTGTTTTCGTGCATGCGGGCAACGGCCTTGCGCACCGGCAGATCCGTAGAGCACACAATGGGGTTTCGGAGCGCATACCGCTCCAGCGGCGTGTCCAGCGAGTTGCTGGAGCCCATGGAGGCCATGGCGCCGGACTGAATTCGCTGATTGACCTGGTCCAGCAGGCTGCTGACGCCCCGCAGACAGAAATCGCGGAACGAATCGCTGTCGGAAAACAGGGTGACAAAGGCATCGTGTTCGATGCTCAGGCAGAAGGTATCGCCCGCGGCCCGGTGGAGCGTGCGGGTGGGGCGTTCACCGATCAGTGCGGCGAGCGGAAAACACTCGCCCTGACTGATTTCAAAGGTGGTTTCAGTCTTGTCGTCCTTTTCATTGCGGCGTTCACCACGGATCCGCCCCTGCTTGACGATGTAGAAGCGTTTGACCGGACCGTCCTCCGGCGACAGCACCACGTCATCATTGGCATAGAACCGCAGTGAGGCGTGCTCGGCGAAGTGGGCGAGGTGGGTGTCGTCCATGCTGGAGAACGGCGCATGCTCGCGCAGGAAGGTCATGATTGCGCGGGTGTTCTGGGGGCGTGGCGTGTCCTGGGATGCGGCAACCATAGTTCTGTCCGTTTTACTTGTTATCGCCCCCGAGTGTAGACCACTTCGTGGCGATGTAACCCTAAGATTTTCGTCGAAGACGACCTGGCATCTCTACCTTTATACGTAAGGGGCCTGATGGTAAAGTTTGTGCACCTCCAACGCTGAATGACATTGCCATGACGACCAAAGAAGAGCGATTGAGCTTTCTGGAAGAAATGAAGGATGTCCGGCGCATCCGCAAGCCCAATCGCGCTGAAACCCGCGTGCCGAAGGAATTGACGCCAGGTCATCTTGAGCGCCAGCGGGCCGCGGTGGAGCAGCCGCTCAAGGACAACAACCCCCTGACCGCCGACATGGTCGAGCCTCTGACGGCCCATGATATCCTGAGCTGGCAGCGTCCCGGTGTGCAGCACGGAGTTTTCCGCAAGCTAAGACTGGGCCAGTACCCCATCGAGGCCCGGCTGGATCTGCACCGCATGACAGTCGAGGAAGCTCGCAGGGAAGTGTTCGCCTATATAAACGATTGCATTCGCTACGGGCTGCGCACCGTGATCATCCTGCACGGTAAAGGCGAGCGCAATCCTGACGGCATCGCCCAGTTGAAAAGCCATCTGGCGAAGTGGCTGCCAGAGCTGGACGGCGTGCTTGCCTTCCATTCGGCCCAACGGCACCATGGCAGCACCGGGGCAGTGTATGTCATGGTGCGAAAAAGCGATCGCGACAAACAGCATAACCGTGAGTTACACGGAAGCCGTTGAGTTCCGCGTCAGATAATCCATTCT
This sequence comes from Marinobacter sp., assembly GCA_017643965.1. Classification (GTDB taxonomy): domain Bacteria; phylum Pseudomonadota; class Gammaproteobacteria; order Pseudomonadales; family Oleiphilaceae; genus Marinobacter. Next base: position 9,238 of record JAEPMM010000060.1, on the reverse strand, counting down.
GTATGATTCACTGGTTCCGGCGCCGCCGGACTTCGGAGGTTGTATGTTCAAAAAATTGTGTCTGCTCGCGTGTGTATCCCTGGCATTGGTCGGTTGTAAAGATCGGGTGATCTGGAACGACAATGGCAAAGTGGACGATGCCACCGAGAACCGCGAAGTGTGGAATACCCAGGGCGAGCTGGACAAGGGTGAGCGCAAGATCTGGACCGACAAGGACGGTAACGACGTAGTCAAGTAAGTCACGCAGGCACACGGCCAGCACAACGATAAACCAGGGTGCCCGGGGACATAAGGCACCTTGCCCAGTCTATGAGAGGAAACAGTAATGGCCCTGAGCCTGACGGTGAATGGTGAACAACGCACCCTTGAGGTCGACCAGGACACACCCCTGCTGTGGGTGATTCGGGACGAACTCGGTCTTAAGGGCACCAAATTTGGTTGTGGGGCGGGGCTGTGTGGCGCCTGCACCGTTCATCTGGACGGCCAGCCCGTGCGTTCCTGTTCCACCCCGGTGGAAATGGCCGAGGGCAAGGCGGTGACCACCATTGAAGGGCTGGGCACCGAGGCAAAGCTGCATCCGCTACAGAAGGCCTGGGTGGAGCACGGGGTGCCGCAGTGCGGTTACTGTCAATCCGGGCAGATCATGAGCGCGGCCCATCTGCTGGAGCACAATCCTGCGCCCGCGCGTGAAGACATCGTTGCGGCATTGAGCGGCAATCTGTGCCGGTGCGGCACCTATTCGCGGATCATTGCTGCTGTGGAATCTGTTGTGGATGCCAGCAGCCCCGTCGCCAAGCGGCAGGAAGGGGCGTGACATGAGCATGAATCGACGGGATTTTCTCAAGGTCAGTGCGGGCTCCTCCGGCAGCCTGGTGCTGGCGTTGTCACTGCCGGGTTGCGCCAGTATTGCAACCGGTTATGAAGAGAAAGACGGCAGCTGGCGCCCCGATGCCTGGCTGGAACTGACCACTGACGGCGCGGTGTATTTCACCCTTGCCCGGGTGGAAATGGGGCAGGGCACCTACACCGGTCTGACCACCCTGATTGCCGAGGAGCTGGAAGTCGATCCGGCCTCGATTACACCGACCTTCGCACCGGTGGCGGCGGAATACCGCAATCCTCTGTACAAACTCCAGCTCACCGGTGGCAGCACCAGTCTGGCTACCAGTTGGGAACCGTTGCGGCAGGCGGGCGCAGAAGCCCGGGAAATGCTGATTCTGGCGGCGGCCCGGGTCTGGGGCGTCAGTCATCGTGAGTGCACGGCGTTTGAAGGGCAGGTGCGGCATCCGAACGGAACTGATGCCTTGCCCTACGGCAAACTGGTAAAACTGGCGGCCAGTGAGGAGGTCCGCCATGACGTGGTCCTCAAGCCCCGTGATCAGTGGCGTTACATCGGAAAGAATCGTGGTCGCCTGGACGCCACCGCCAAATCCACCGGTACGGCGGAGTACGGCATCGACGTTGAGTTACCCGGCATGGTCTACGCTGTGGTCACCCGGCCTCCCCGTTACGGCGCCAGGGTGCAGTCTTTCAATGGCGCTGATATCGAGCCCATGCCCGGGGTTCTGAGCGTGATCGAGATCGAGCGCGGCGTGGCGATCGTGGCCAGCAAGTATTGGCAGGCCCGCAAGGCGCAACAGCAACTGGCCGTTGAATGGAACAACGACGACGCCCTGACCCTGTCCACCGATGAGGTGTTTGCCCATTACCACCGTGCGGCGGACGAGGATGCCGGTGAACGTGAGCGCAATGATGGCAGTTTCAGCGAGGCGGCGGAAAACGCAGAGCGGATAGTGGAAGCCAGCTACGAGCAGCCCTACCTTGCCCACGCCACCCTGGAGCCCATGAACGCAACGGCCTGGTACCGCGACAATGCCATGGAAGTCTGGGCGCCGACCCAGGCGCCGGATCTCGGCCGCATCGCCGCTGCCCGGGTCAGTGACCTGTCACCGGGTGACGTGACCATCAACACCACCTTTCTCGGCGGCGGCTTCGGCCGCCGGCTGACCCAGGACTACATCGAAGAAGCCGCCGCGGTGGCCTACCGGATCAGGAAGCCGGTGAAGGTGATCTGGTCGCGTGAGGAAGACACCCGCCACGACCTGTTCCGTCCGGCCATGCTGCATCGCATGAAGGCCAGCGTCTCCGGTAATACGGTCACCGGCTAGCATCATCAGGTGGTTGGCCCCCAGATTCTGGACTGGTACGTCCGTAATGCGGCGCCGGCGCAATACCCGTGGTCACCGAAATTCCTCTACAACACCCTCGGCAAGGTCGGCCTGCTGGCTGAAGGCATCGCCACCCCGAAGGACATTTCCGCCATCGAAGGTGCCATCGATTACCCTTACGACATCGCCAATGTGGAGATTCGTCACACCCACACCGATCCCGGCGTGCCCATTACCTGGTGGCGTTCGGTGGGGTATTCCCACAACGGATTTGCGGCGGAAACCTTCATGGACGAACTGGCCCACGAAACCGGCGCCGACCCCTACGAATTCCGGCGGAGTCTGATCCGCAATCAGCCGCGCCACCTGGCGGTACTCGACAAGGTGGCCGCCATGGCGGACTGGCAAGGCGGTGCGCCGTCAGGTCGGGCGCGGGGGCTGGCGCTGTTCCAGAGCTTCGGTACCTTCGTGGCCCAGATCGTGGAAGCCAGTATCGAGCACGGCAATATCGTTGTGCACAAGGTCTGGTGTGCGGTGGACTGCGGGCAGGTGGTGAGCCCCGAGATCGTGCGGGACCAGATCGAAGGGGGCATTATCTTTGGTCTGACGGCCGCTCTGCACGGTGAAATAACCCTGGTGGACGGCGAGGTTCAGCAGAGCAACTTCCACGACTACATGCTTATGCGCAACTACGAGCGGCCGGAAGTGCGGGTGGACATTGCCGAGAGCAGCGAGGCGCCGACCGGAATCGGAGAGCCGGGCGTGCCACCGGTGTTTCCGGCGCTGGGCAACGCCCTGTTTGCGCTGACCGGCAAGCGGCAGCGCGCGTTACCGTTGAAAGCCGAGGTGGGTTGAGTGTCGAGCGGGCGGGTCGGCGCATGATCAGTGCCCACCGCCAGGTTCTGGCGGACGTTGCGGGCTGGCTGGAGCAGGGCAAAACCGGTTGGCTGTGCACCATTACCCAAACCTGGGGCTCCTCGCCGAGGCCAGTAGGTTCCTGGCTGGCGGTCAGCGAGAGTGGCGACTGGTCCGGGTCGGTCTCTGGCGGCTGCCTCGAGGAAGACCTGCTGCGCCGGTGCGTGCAGGAACACGCGCAATCACCCCAGCTGCTGAAATACGGTATCACTGAGGGCGACCGGACCCGCTTCCAGTTGCCATGCGGTGGACAGATACATCTGCTGGTGGAACCACTGGTTCCTCATCGTGCCATCGGGCATGTGCGCGAGCTTGAGCGCGCGATGTCCCGCCGGGAGTCGGTGTATCGGCAGGTGTGCCTGACCTCGGGCGCAACGAGCGTCGGCACCTGCACGCACCATCGGCGGGGTGTTGAAAACGCGCCGGAGCAGGTCACCCATTTCCTGGCGCCGGAGTGCCGCCTGCTGCTGATCGGGGCCGGTGAGGTTGCACGCCACGTGCACGATTTTGCCACCGCCGCCGATTTCGGCGTCACCCTGTGTGAGCCCAGAGCCACGTTTGCGGATGGCTGGAGCTATCCCCACATTCCATTAGTTCGAGAGCTGCCGGACGATCTGGTGGTGGCATCGTTCAACGATCCCGCCGTGGGCATACTCGCCCTGGCCCACGATCCACGTATTGATGACATGGGATTGCTGGCGGCGCTCGGGTCGGAGGCCTTCTATGTGGGCGCCATGGGTTCGGCAAAGACCTCCCGTGACCGGCGGGAGCGGCTGTTGTCGCTCGGCGTTTCGCCGGCCGACCTGGCGCGCCTGCACGCTCCCATCGGCGTCAATATCCCCAGTAAAACGCCGGCGGAAATTGCCATCTCGATCGTGGCCGATCTGATTGCCGCCCGGCACCGTTTGCGGGCGGCGCCACCGGCCTTATAATGCCTCACATCCGCCACCCTAAATTCAGAAGGTGGCCTGAATCCGGAGACTGCCATTGTTTGATGTAACCCGTTACGCCGAGGCGGCCCAGTCCATTGTTGATGCCGGGCGCTTTCTGTATAGCCGCGGCTGGTCCCCGGCTACCAGCAGCAACTATTCTGCCAGGCTCGACAACCACCACATTGCCATTACCGTATCCGGGCGCCACAAGGGTGAGTTGGCAGTCGGTGATGTAATGGTAGTGGATCTGGCCGGCCAGCCGGTGCAGAGTCAAAGTCGCTCATCCGCAGAGACGCTGCTGCACACGGTGCTCTACGAGGTGTTTCCCGAGGTAGGTGCGGTGCTGCACACCCACTCGGTCAATGCCACGGTGCTGAGCCGCCTGTTGCCGCCGGATCAGCCGCTGATCCTGGAGGGTTACGAATTGCAGAAAGCCTTTCCCGGTCAGGACACCCATGATGCCAGTCTGCAGGTGCCGGTGTTTGACAACACCCAGGACATTCCGAACCTTGCCGGCCGCACCGCGCAGTGGTTCCGTGACCATCCGCAACAGCCGGGCTACCTGATCCGCGGCCACGGTCTTTATACCTGGGGCCGCACCATGGCAGACTGCCTGAGACACGTTGAAGCATTTGAATTTCTGTTCGAATGTGAACTCGCAACCATGAGGCTCCGTTGATGACCACCCTGAGCATTTTCAATCAGAACCAGCCCGAGCAACCGCTGTCGGTGACAGAGGACAGCGCCGAGATCCGGCGCCTTCTGGCCGATAAGGGCATCCGCTTCGAGCAATGGCAGACCCGCGAGTTGCCTGATGACGCCTCGGCCGAGACCATTCTTGACGCCTATCAGGAAGAAGTGGCCGCGCTGAAGCGGGAATGTGGCTTCCAGACCGCTGACGTGGTCAGCCTGAATCCGGACAACCCCCAGAAAGAAGCCTTCCGCCAGAAGTTTCTGGACGAGCATGTCCACAGTGAGGATGAGGTGCGCTTCTTCGTCCGTGGCCAGGGGCTGTTTTACCTGCATTTCGGCGACCAGGTGTATGCCGTGCTGTGCCAGCAGAACGACCTGATCAGCGTGCCCGACGGCACCCGTCACTGGTTTGATATGGGTCCACAGCCCAGATTCACCTGCATTCGCCTGTTCTCCAACCCCGACGGCTGGGTCGCGGATTTCACCGGTGAGGACATCGCCCGCCGCTTGCCCCGTTACGAACAGCTGGCCGGGGCCGCCTGATGATCCGGGTGATTCTCACCGACATCGAGGGCACCACCAGCTCCATCTCGTTTGTGCATGAGGTGTTGTTTCCCTACGCGGCCGAGCACATGGGCAATTTTGTCCGTGACGGACACACCGCGGACCCTGCCATTGCCGAGCAGTTGGACGCGGTGGCGGATGCGTCCGGCGTTCCGCGGGATGACATTGACGGGCTGATCGACGTGCTCCAGGGCTGGATCCGAGAGGATCGCAAGGAAACGCCGCTGAAAGCGCTCCAGGGCATGCTGTGGGAGCAAGGCTACCGTCAGGGCGCTTTTCGCGGCCATGTGTATACCGATGCCGCCGACTATCTGCAACGCTGGCATGATCGGGGGCTGCGATTGTTCGTATACTCCTCCGGGTCGGTCAAAGCCCAGAAACTGATATTCGGTTTCAGTGAGGCAGGCGACCTGACGCCGTTCTTCTCGGGCTACTTCGACACGCGGGTGGGCGGAAAGAAAGAGACACAATCCTACCGCAATATTCTGGATCAGCTCGGGGTAGAGGGCAGCTCGGTACTGTTCCTCTCGGACGTGGAAGCGGAGCTTGCAGCGGCCCAGGAGGCCGGCATGGCCACCGTCTGGCTGCTGCGGGATGGCGCAATTCCGGATACCGGGCACCCGGTTGCGAGGGATTTTGCCGACGTGGATACCCTGCTGAAACGGCGCTAGCGGCACAGCCCGTCACCGGGCAGGCTGTTCACTCTGATACAGGGGAGGATCGCGCCGTGATCCTGAACAGATCAACGAGAGTCTGCTTGCTGTTGGCGTCCGCCTTGATGCTGGCGGGGTGTAACCCCTTCTCGCAGGCGGACTCCATGATGGATGAGTACGTGGAGCGGGTGGCACGGGTACTCGACACCGAGCCCGTGTTGTCTGAACTCCCCCCCCTGCAGCGAATGCCCCGCCGCCGTAATCGTCGTCTAGAGATGCCCGAGCTCGATATAGACATTCTGGATTTCCTGTCGCTGTACGGCTGCCAGCTGCAATACGTGGTCGGAGAACGCAATTCGGTGATGGGGCGGGTCATGGACCCTTTGAACCGGCTGCGCTATGAGCTGCGCTTTATTGAAGCCGCCGGTGAGTGTTTACCGGACATCGACCGTGACGACCTCAAAGCCAGCGTTGAGGATGCCATCGACAGCAAGCGGGAATCCCTGCCGGTGGCGGTCTGGAACGCAACCTGGGCCGCAGAGGAAATCGAGACCCTGTTCACTCTGTCCAAGGGGTATTTCCCGGTGGCCGCCGAGGCCAATCCCGTTTCCGACCTTTCGGCCGATATGGCGCGCCTCAACAACACAGTGGATAAGCTCCTGGCGGGGCAGGTGGAGCATTCCCTGGATTACGTGGGTGAGGTTCATCAGCGCTGGCAGGCCGAGCACCGCGCCGGCCAGCTCCTCAACAGCGCCAACCTGTTGATCACCCGGCTGGACGATGCGTCAACCATCCTCCAAACCCGCCTTGACGGTCGCCCTCTGTGTTTCGACGGCAAGCCGAACAATCAGTCCGATATTGTTCGCAACATGTTTTTCAGCGTGTACATCGACCGCATTCAGCCCTACATGAGCGACGTCAGCCGTGCCCGTGAGGCGCTGATCCGTCCACTGTCGGAGATGGCGCAAGCACAGAATGAGGTGATGCCGGAAGCTTTCCGGGCATGGTCGAGCCGCCACCTCACCGGCGATGAAGACGCGGGGATCTGGCGGGAGCTGGATCGGGCGATGGCCGAGCACACGGAACACTGGCAGGCGTTGCTGGAGCAATGTGGCCTGCGGCCCGGTGCCTGACAGATTTAGCGCTGGCTTTCCGGTGTGACCCGCAGGATCTCTTCGATGGTGGTCAGGCCGGACGCGACCTTCTGGGCGCCGCTCAGGCGCAGGGATTTCATGCCGGTTTTGTAGGCCTCCAGCCGCAACTCCTCAAGCTCGCACTGATCGGTGATCCGCGCGCTGAGATCGCCTGACAGCTTGAGAATTTCATACACCCCGGCTCGGCCATAGTATCCTGTGTTGCGGCACTCCAGACAGCCCACCGGCCGGTACACCTGGTCCGGCGTGGCGGCTTTCCAGGGGCGGGTCAGGCTCTGCCAGGCCTGCTCGTCTGCCGGCCCGGGAGCCTTGCAATGGGGGCAGAGGGTTCGCGCCAGCCGTTGCGCCATGACGCCGAGTACTGTGGCCCGGATCAGATAGGGCGGGATGCCCAGCTCCATCAGACGGGTTATGGCGCTGGGGGCATCGTTGGTGTGCAGGGTAGACAGCACCAGGTGGCCGGTCAGGGCCGCCTGCACCGCCATTTCCGCAGTTTCCAGATCGCGGATCTCGCCGATCATGATGATGTCCGGGTCCTGGCGCAGCAGTGCCCGCACCCCGGAAGCGAAGGTCAGCTCGATGTTGGTCTGAACCTGCATCTGGTTGAAGGCCGGCTCGACCATCTCGATCGGGTCCTCGATGGTGCAGATGTTCACTTCCGGCGACGCCAGCTGTTTCAGCGTGGAATAGAGGGTGGTGGTTTTACCGGAGCCGGTCGGGCCGGTCACCAGCACAATGCCGTGGGGCCGGTCGGTGATGTCGCGCCAGCGCTCCCGGTCTTCCCGGGAGAACCCCAGTTGCTCGTAGGATTTCAGCAGCACTTCCGGATCGAAGATCCGCATCACCATTTTTTCACCGAAAGCGGTGGGCATGGTGGCCAGGCGCAGCTCCACCTCGCTGTTGTCGGGCTTGCGGGTCTTGATACGACCGTCCTGGGGGCGGCGTTTCTCCGCCACGTTCAGCCGCCCGAGAATTTTCAGACGGCTGGTCACGGCCACGCCGACCTGTTCGGGAAATTCGTAGACGTTGTGCAGCACGCCATCAATGCGAAACCGTACCTGGGTGACGTTCCTGCGCGGCTCGATGTGAATGTCCGAGGCGCGCTGGTCAAACGCGTACTGCAGCAGCCAGTCAACAATCTTGACCACATGCTGGTCGTTGGCGTCCGGGTTTTCACCGGCGCCCAGATCCAGCAGTTGCTCGAAGTTCTGGTTCCCGGCCGAGCCCTCACCCTGACGACCACTGGCTTTGCTGACGGAGTTTGCCAGCTGGTAGAACTCGACGGTGTAACGGCGAAGGTCCTCGGGATTGGCAACCACCCGGCGGATGTCTTTCTGCACCGCCTGGCGCAGGTTGCCCTCCCAGTCGCTCTTGAACGGTTCGGCGCTGGCAATCAGTACCTCGTCCTGGCGAATTTCCACCGCCAGGATGCCATGGCGTTGCGCAAACGCGTACGACATCACCCGGGCGATGGCCGGGGTATCGATTTTCAACGGATCAATGTGGTACCAGGGTTGTCCGGCCCAGTCGGCCAGCCACTGGGTCAGGCGGTCCAGATCCAGTGTGCGGCCGGAATTCCGGCTTTTCAGGGCCGCCAGGGCAATCAGCTCCAGCGGGTGTCGCTGCCGCGCATCGGTGCCGATGTTAGCCTGCAACACGCGGTCTGCATCCTCCTGGGTGATTTCGCCACTGGTCACCAGTGCCGTGACCAGATCACGCAGGGTCAGAGTGCTTCTTGGCGGTGCCGGTGCGCGGAGAGTGCCCATGGTCATATCCGTTTACGCGCCCGCCGGAGCGACCGGCCGGTTTACCTTCAGGTGCACCATCGACACGGTGAACAGCAGGAAGGTCAGAATGGTCAGGATGACCGGCGCCGGAGCCCCTTCGCTGAGCCAGGCGGAGACCACGGCCTGGGTGAAGTAGAAGATCACCACAAACGCCATCCAGATGTACCCGCGGTTGTGACCGCGAAACACCGGTACGGCAAAGGCCAGCAATGGCAGCAGCTTCACCGCGAGCATCAGCGACACCGACACGCCCTCAACCTGGATCGGGTAAAAGGTCGTGATCAGCAGCGTGGCCAGTACGGCAATGTAGAGCGCAATCGTCAGTCTGGCGGTAACTCGGGCTTTCGGGTTGTAGAGCATGTGTGCCTTCCG
>JAEPMM010000247.1 GCA_017643965.1 Marinobacter sp. | reverse complement strand
ACTCAAAGGTTCGCATCTGGACATACTTTGGAGAAACGCCCACTTGCAGCTGCTGCCCGTTGGCGAGCTCGAAGCCTTTGGCGAGGCTGATGCCCACTTCCGCAACGGCAGAGGCCAGCACCGTGCCATCGGACGTCAGGTTGTCGCCAATCTCGCGTCCGCCAACCAACGCATCGATGGTGCCATTTTCAATATCCTCCAATCGTTGCAGGTCGTCGTTGGTCACGTTGCCGCGAACGGTGGTGCGCAGGCTGGCGCTGGTGAAGAACCCGACGGAAACCGAAGACGTTGGAATCGCCACACCGACACCCGAACCGACATCCCCGCGCATGGTGTCGCGGTTCAGGTCGCTGAGCTGGTTCCTCAGCACGCCGGCCGCGTCCTGAGTTCCGGCCACGTTGGCGCTGTTGGCGCTCTGTTCCACCAGCTCAATGGTGTCCTGGATATCATCAATCTGGTCGATGGTTTCCTCTTCATCGGCAAAGCGTGCGTTCACCGACGGCAGTATGAGACCGAATTCGTCCACCCACTGGTGATGGTCCGCCGCGAGCATGGCGGGGTTGGTCATGCCGGCCGCCGCCGGCTGGGCCACAGCCACGCCGGTGCCACCCATGGCAAATGAGCGCGAGGACATGAAGGCCTGTGGGCTCGCGAGTGCGGCAGAGGTGGAAATGGAGAGGCCGATGGCAATGGACAGCTTGCTCAGACGATTATCGATCATGTAACGGTTACCTGTGTGCTCTTGTTAATTGGGGGTCCTGGTGACACGTCTGTCAGGTTAGAAGAGTTCCCGAACTCGTACACCGGTGAACAGGTAACGATTTGTTTTCCGGATGTAAATGGCGGTATGTTTTTGCCGCCCGAGCCCGGCGTCTGGGTCGGAAACAACGCAGCCGGACGGAGGTCGTTCAGCTAATCAACGAGTTAGGAAACATGGCGTGATTTTTTCATGGAACAGACAATTGGAGCCCTGAAACGAGACTTTGCGGAGAATGAACATGACCCTGCGCTGGATAGTGGTACCCGTGCTGGCCCTGGCAATGGCAGGCTGCGCCCCGGTGGGCATTCATCAGAAAGGTGACGACGGAGACCGGAAACTGGATCCGATCACGGTTCGGGTGAGCGGTTTCGGCACCTATGAGGATGTGTCGGGGGATCGCCTGAACACCCGTAAGCGATTGCTGGCGCGGCGTGCCTCCCAGCTGGATGCCTATCGCAATCTGGCTGAGCGGGTGTATGGCACCGTGGTCTACGGCAGCTCCACGGTCAATGACTTTGTGCTGCGCAACGACATGTTCCGCACTTACGTCGACAGCTACATCCGTGGCGCCAAAATGGTGGCGGTGAACGAGCACAGTGACGGGGTAATTGAAACCGTGATGGAGTTGAAGCTGGAGCCGCGGTTCCGCGCCTGTGTTGCTGATGTTTCCGACCGCCAGGTTCAGGATCTGTGCCCGATTCCCATGCCCAGAGACAACGACAGCACCGGTGACGTCCAGAGCCGCAATGTTGATTCGCTGTATTACCTTGACTGACCAAACGCCTGAATGAGTGACCGAATGCCCATGAACTCTGCGCGCCTTCTCCTGTTAGTGACCCTGGCAGTGAACCTGCTGGTTTACCCCGTAGCCCAGGCCGTGGTGCTGGAAGGCGTGGGCCACGCCACCATCTACAACGGTGATCTGGAGGCGGCGCGGGAGCAGGCGCGCAAGGCAGCCCTGCGCGATGTCGCGTTGCAGTATGAGGCTCAGATCAGCAGCCACGACACCATGGAGAACGGCGTGGTGACCGAATCCCGGGTTCAGGTGGCGTCGTCAGCACGGGCGAGAGATGCGCGCATCGTGGATGAATACCGTCGTGGTGATTTGCTGCGCGTCACAGTGCGGGCCGATATGTCAGAGGGCGCCAGTTGCGGTGCCGGTGACGCGGCCGACCTGAAAAAGCGGGTGGCGGTCACTGGTTTTCCGATCCTCTATCCGGATCAGGCACGGGTTGGTCGTATCAGCGATGCCGGCGAAATCTTGCCGCAGCGGTTGCAGGCATCCCTGCGCGAGACCGGGCGCCTGCAGGTCTTCGGTGCCACTACGTCGCGTCTGTTCCAGGATCTGCTCAACGCGCCCACACAACAGGGTTTTGATAACCGCCTCACCAACGTGATTCAGGTGGCGCGGGAAATGGATGTGCAATTTGTGGTCACCGGCGTGATCCGGGATCTCGGTGTTTCCGATCCTGCCGCGTGGGGGACGTCGGTGATTGATCGCATGCAACGGGGAGTGGGTATCGCCAACCAGAACCGGCGCTTTGTCGCGGACATGATGGTGTTTGACGGCTTCAGTGGCGCGCCGGTGTATCAGCAGCGATTTGCCACAGAAGCAAAATGGGATGCGGGCCCGGGTGCATCGGCGGGTTTTGATTCGGCCGGCTTTGACGAGAAGGCCTACGGCCAGGCGGTGGGTGAGGTGATGGCGGACATGAGTTCCGCGGTGCAGGAGGCGCTGGCCTGTCAGCCGTTTATTACGCGGGTTACCCGTGTTGATGGCAACCGTGTCACGCTGGCGTCCGGCGCGACCGCCGGGTTGCGTCCGGGGGATGAACTGAATCTGTATCGCAGCCAGCGCTTCTTCGATGCGCTTGGCGGAACGCCGGAGTTGTCAGACAGCCAGACCCGGGTAACGCTGCGCAACGTGCACCCGGATTTCAGCAATGGCGAGATGCCGCTGTCTGGCGGCGAGATCAATATTCAGCGGGATGATGTCGCGATTATCTGGTAATCAGGCAACCGCCACCCGGGCGGCCGTGTCGCGGATCTTGCCGACCATGGCCCGCAGGCCGTTGCCGCGGGTCGGTGAGATGTGGCGGAACAGATCCAGCTTCTCGAACAGCTCGTCGATGTCGGTAGCCAGCAGATCCCGCGGGCTCTTGCCATTCAGGGCGACCAGGATGATGGCGGCCAGGCCGCGCACGATCATCGCGTCGGAGTCGATTAACAGAAACATCTTGCCGCTGTCTTCATCGTAATGATGAATCAGCCACACCTGGCTCTGGCAGCCGTGCACGTAGTTTTCCTCAATGCGGGCCTCTTCCGGGAAGGCGGGTAACTGCTTGCCCAGATCAATGATAAACGCGTAGCGCTCTTCCCAGTCGTCCAGAAACTCGAAGCCGTCCAGCACATCGTCCAGTGTGGTGTCTTTCCCGAGCGGGTTGTTCACGAAAGTGTCGTTGCTGGCGGTCATTTAAAGCATTCCCAATTCAAGCTTGGCTTCGTCGGTGAGCATGTCGTTGCTCCAGGGCGGATCGAAAGTCAGTTCCACCGTGACCTTGTCCACATTGGGCACGTGCTCGAGCTTGCGGCGGACGTCTTCGGTGATCACCGGGCCCATGCCACAACCGGCGGCCGTCAGGGTCATTCTGACGAAAATGTGGTTGCCTTCCTCGGTCCCGTTCTCGATCTTGCACTCGTAGATCCGGCCGAGATCCACCACGTTCACCGGAATTTCCGGGTCGTAGCAGTTACGCATGGCTTCCCACACCTGGTTTTCATTGACGGTGCCGTCTTCCGGGGTGTCGAAACTGCTTTCCAGCGGCTGCTTGCCAAGGGCATCGGCGTCGTGGCCCTCAATGCGGGCCAGGTTGCCGTTGACCGCCACCGTGAACGTGCCGCCCAGGGACTGGGTGATGGTCACAAAGGTATCCGACGGAATCATGATTTCCGTTCCGGAAGGCACAAGGCGCGCTTCCACCTCGCGTTTGGTCAGGACGACTTCCCGTTCTTGCATGCCTGTTCTGGCCTCGCTGTTTTCAATCTGTGGTGTCGGACTACCGTGTCGGATTACGCTTCGCTAATCCGACCTACGTTCCTGATCCGACCTGCGCTACGGTAAAGCTCTCACCGCATCCGCACTCGGCGGTGGCGTTGGGGTTGCGGAACTGGAACATGGAGTTCACGCCTTCGGTGACAAAGTCGATTTCGATGCCGTTCACCAGTGGCAGGTGCTCTTCCTTCACGAACACATCCACGCCGTCGATATGAAACACCTTGTCGTCAGCGGCGGTGTCTTCGACCCACTGGGTTTCATACTTGAAACCGGAGCAGCCACTCTTCTTGATGGCGAGCCGAATACCCTTGGCGCCCGGCTTCTTATCCAGTTGTTTGCGCACGTGCTTGACGGCGCTGGGCGTCATGGTGACGGCGACCGTCGGGGTGTAGATTTCGGCTGTCATAAGGTCACCTCCATCAGGCAAACAGACGCTGGACTTTCTGCAAGGCGGTGAACAGTTGCTCCACCTCGTCCAACGTATTGTAGAACGCAAAGGAGGCCCGGGCAGTACCGGGAACTCCGTAGAAATCCATCAGCGGCATGGCACAGTGGTGGCCGGTGCGTATGGCGATACCCTGCTGATCCAGCAGGGTGCCGATATCACTGGGGTGCAGGCCGGCAATCTTGAACGACATCACCGGCACCTTGTGCTTGGCGGTGCCAATGATTTCCATGCCTGGCACGGTTTCCACCAGCTGGTTGGCGCGATCCAGCAGTGCCTTCTCGGCCGCCTCCATGGCTGGCCGGTTCAGGCCGCCAAGGTAGTCAATCGCCGCGCCGAGGCCAACCGCCTCGGCAATGGCCGGGGTACCGGCTTCAAACTTGTAGGGCAGGGTGTTCCAGGTGGTGCGCTCGAACGATACCCGCTCGATCATCTCGCCGCCGCCCTGGTACGGGGGCATCTCCTCCAGCAACTGAGCCTTGCCGTAAAGCACCCCGATACCCGTGGGTCCGAACAGTTTGTGGGCCGAGAACACATAAAAGTCGCAGCCCAGCGCCTGCACATCGGGCTGGTAATGGGGCACCGCCTGGGCGCCATCCAGCAGCGTCAGCACGCCGCGGGCCTTGGCCTGTTCGATCAGTGGTGCCACCGGATTGACCGTGCCCAGCACGTTGGATACATGGGTGATGGCCAGAACGCGGGTGCGTTCGTTGAGCAGGCTGTTGAACGAGTCCAGATCCAGCTCACCTTCCGGTGTGACCTGAATGGGCACTACTTTCGCCCCGGTGCGCTCGGCGATCATCTGCCAGGGCACGATGTTGGCGTGGTGTTCCATGTGGCTGACCAGGATCTCGTCACCCGCCTTCAGCCGCGGCGCCAGGCCATTGGCCACCAGGTTGATCGCTTCGGTGGTGCCGCGGGTCCAGATGATCTCTCGGGTGCTTTCCGAGTTCAGGAAGCCGCGAACGGTTTCCCGGGCACCTTCAAATGCCGCCGTGGCACGGTCGCCCAGGGTGTGGGCGCCCCGGTGTACGTTGGAGTGCATTTCCCGGTAATAACGGTCCATGGCATCCAGCACCGCCACCGGTTTCTGGGCGGAAGCACCGTTATCCAGATACACCAGCGGCTTGTCGTTCACCTGCTGTGACAGTATCGGAAAGTCACGGCGAATGGCGTCTACGTCAAACGCGGATT
>JAEPMM010000445.1 GCA_017643965.1 Marinobacter sp. | reverse complement strand
CCATCATCCGCCAGTACCCAGGCGATTCGTTTATCCGTTTCGATTTCACCCAACGCAAGCAGATCTTTCCGGCGCTGATCCTTACCGGCTTGTTGTTCAACGCCGCGGTCTGGGCGGACAAGGTGATTTTCTGGTTCCATCCGGATACGTCCCAGCCGATTATCGGGATGCTGAGGGCATCGGTGATTTACGATCTGCCGATTTTCCTGGCCTATCTGTCGATCATTCCCGGCATGGCGGTATTCCTGGTGCGGATGGAAACAGACTTTTCCGAGGCCTACGACCGTTTCTACAACGCCGTGCGGGAAGGCGATACTCTTGCGCGCATCAATCACTTCCGCGATCAGATGGTGATCGTGGCCCGCAACGGCATCTATGAAATCTTCAAGGTGCAGGGTCTGACGGTGATACTGCTGTTCCTCTGGGCGGAGGAAATTCTCACCGCCATCGGCATCTCGACACTTTACCTGCCGCTGTTCTACATCGATCTGGTGGCGGTCAGTATCCAGCTGCTGTTACTGGCGATCCAGAACGTGCTGTTCTATCTGGATGCCCGTGGCATCAACGTCACCCTGTGTACGCTGTTCTTTGCCAGCAACATTGTGCTGACGCTGATCACCATTGAGATGGGGGCATCGTTTTACGGTTACGGCTTTGCCGGCGCCACCCTGATCTCGGCGCTGACCGGCCTCTGGCTGCTGTCACGGAAGTTTGATCAGCTGGAATACGAAACCTTCATGCTGCAGGGCCGCTAGCGGCCCGCAACACGCGGCGGGCGCTAGGGCCGCTTGGTGACGGCCATGGTCAGCCGTGAAATGCAGGTGGTCTTGCCCAGCTCGTTCTCCAGGCGAATTTCCCACACCTGAGTGGCAATGCCGATGTGCAGTGCTTTGGCGGTGCCGTAGACCCAGCCCTTGCTGACCGGGCGAATGTGGTTTGCGTTGATGTCCAGCCCCACCGCCACGGTGCTGGGGTCTTTCAGGCAACAGTTGGCGGCCATGCTGCCGAGGGTTTCCGCCAGCAGCACCGAGGCACCGCCGTGCAGTATTCCGAACGGCTGAACGGTGCGCTCATCCACCGGCATACGGCCTTTGACGTAGTCGTCTCCCACCTCCAGATACTCGATGCCCATGTGATGAACCGCCGTGTTCTGGCTGGCTTTCATCATCTGCTCAAGGTTCGGCGTTTGGGTCCAGATTGCCATCGTGCTAGTGCCTCCCGAGTATGTTCTGTTGTTGGATTCGAACCACAGTCTATCCAGTTAGGAAGCGAACGACTATTGGAATTTAGTCACACCTCAAACAACCCGCACCAGCTCGTGCTTCTCCCACCCCAACCGACCGGCCTCCACCACCTGACGGCGAATACCGGGCACCGGGCGAATCATGAACAGATCACCGTTGCGCCCGACCAGGGCGCGCGGCACGCCACAGGCTCTCGCGATGTCGGCATGGGCTTCCATGTGTTCGGCCTCCCCATGCACCGGAATGGCCACGTTCGGCTGCACCCAGCGGTACATGGCCTCAAGCTCCTCCTGGGCGGGATGGCCGGAAGCATGAATCGGCAGGGCCGCGTCCTCCGCCGTGATGACGGTGACGCCCATGGCTTTGAGCCGGTCAATCAGGGCGTTGATGGCGTCCTCATTGCCGGGAATGGCGCGAGCGCTGAAAATCACCGTGTCGCCGCTCTCCAGCTCGAAATCCCGCAGACTGCCATTGGCCAGGCGCCTGAGCGCAGTGCGGGGTTCGCCCTGGCTGCCAGTGGCCACCGCCAGCACTTCGTGGCGGGGCAGGTAGCCGAGGTGGGTGGCGTTGATCAGCTGATCGGCGGTATCCCACACCCCGGCTGCTTTGGCCGCGCCACTCATGTTGATCAGGGAACGGCCCAGCAATCCCATGTAGCGACCGGTTTTCCGGGCGATCATCGCGAGGGTGTGCAGGCGCGCAATATTGCTGCCAAAGCAGGTCACCACCACACGACCCTCCGCACTCTGGATCGCCTTCAGCAACCCGTCATGGAGCGCCGCCTCGGACACCGAGTGGCCCGCCACGGTGGCGTTGGTGGAATCACACACCATGGCCGCCACACCCTCGTCTGCCAGGTCGGTAAAGGTTTTCGGAGAGTAGCCGTGGCCCACCAGGGGCCGGTCATCCAGCTTCCAGTCGCCGCTGTGAAAAATATTGCCCAGAGGGGTGCGGATCATCAGCGCGTTGGGGTCAGGGATCGAGTGGGTCAGCGCCAGCCATTGCACATTGAAGGGGCCAATCTGCCGCTGCTCGCCGGTGTCCACCACGATGATGGGCACCCGATGCAGCATATCGAATTCCGCCAGCTTGCGGCGGAGAATCTCGGCGGTGAAGCGACTGGTGTAGATGGGGCACTGCAATAATGGCCACAGGTAAGGCACCGCGCCCACGTGATCCTCATGAGCGTGGGTGATGATCAATCCCGCTAACTGATCGCGACGGTCCGCGATGAATTCCGGGTCGGCCATCTGTACCGGCGGCTCGCCGGTGTGG
>JAEPMM010000456.1 GCA_017643965.1 Marinobacter sp. | reverse complement strand
CGCCAGGATCTCCGGCGACGAGCCCACGATGTGGAAGTCTTCCAGGTCCAGGAAGTACATATACGGCGACGGGTTCAGCACCCGCAAGGAGCGGTACAGGTTCAGTGGCGGTGCCTCGAACGGGATCGACATGCGCTGGGAGATGACGGTCTGCATCACGTCACCGTCGAGCACGTAGCCCTTGATCTTGTCCACCGCGGCTTCGAACTTGTCCTGGCTGAAGCCGGAAATGAAGTCGCTCTCGTCCACGGTTGTGCCGCGCAGGTGCTCCGGGGTGCGGGGGGCGTCGGCGGTTTGCCGATGCAGGCGGTTTTCCAGCTCATCAATGCGGGCCTGGGCCTGCTCAAAGGCGCCGTCCACGGCAGGATCGGCATGCACAATCAGATGCAGCTTGCCCCGCAGGTTATCGAACACCACGATCTCGTTGGACACCATCAGCAGGATGTCCGGGGTGCCGATGCGGTCCGGCGGGCAGCTCTTGCGCAGGCGCTTCTCAATATAGCGCACGGTGTCGTAACCGAAGTAACCCACCAGGCCGCCGTTGAAGCGGGGCAGCTCGTCGAGGTCCGGGGCGTGAAAGCGTTTCTGGTAGGCCTCCACAAAGGCCAGCGGGTCGTCCACGTCCTCGGCCTCTACCAGCTCACCGCCGCGGCTGATTTCCACCCGGTGATCAAACACCTTCAGCACCTCGTGACTGGGCAGGCCGATGATAGAATAACGGCCCCATTTTTCGCCGCCCTGCACGGACTCGAACAGGTAGGAGTAGGGTCCACTGGCCAGTTTGAGGTAGGTGCTCAAGGGCGTGTCGAGGTCGGCCAGCACCTCGCGGTACACGGGGATGCGGTTAAAGCCGGCGCTGGCGAGCTCGGAGAATTGCTCGGGTGTCATGGTACGGTTTCCTGAAATCTGATCTGCGTTGTGGACGAAAGCCGTGGGCTCTCATCAGGTGCTGCGGTCTCGACGGACGCGGGTCCGTCAGCCGCCGGGCCTGCTCAGCCGGCGCGCCATCGCCACCATCGTGTTGCGCGGGTGGTCAGAATGCCTCGCGCTGTGATCAGATTCAGTCCCTGCACGGCAGGAATCTCCCGTAAAGAAAGGCTCAATGTCAGTTCCTCGTGAGATTACAAAAGCTCGGCCAGCGAATC
Source organism: Marinobacter sp. (assembly GCA_017643965.1). Lineage (GTDB taxonomy): Bacteria > Pseudomonadota > Gammaproteobacteria > Pseudomonadales > Oleiphilaceae > Marinobacter. The sequence continues at coordinate 1,133 of JAEPMM010000456.1, read as the reverse complement.
AACAACCGCGTCGGCGCCGAGGGTATCCACGGCGGGGCCGTAGTTGTAGCCGTAACGAACCGCCACGCAGGGTATGCCGGCAGCCAGGGCCGCGTTGATGTCGGCCGCCGAGTCACCCACCATCACCGTGGTGCCGCGGGTTCCGCCCAGCGATTCCATGGCATGAAGCAGGGGTGCCGGGTCCGGCTTCTTGACCGGCAGGGTGTCACCACCCACGCTCAACTCGAACCAGTGATCCAGGCCCATCTGCTCCAGCAGCGGTGCCACGAACTGTGCCGGCTTGTTGGTGACGACGCCCAGCCGGCACCCCTGATTCTTCAGGTGCGTAAGGCAGGCCTCGACACCGGCGTAGACCACCGAGTGCTGTCCGTTAAGGGAGCCGTAGGCGTGATAGAAGATCGCCAGGGCGTCCTTGAACAGGGCGTCGTCCTTCGGTCGCGCCGGTTCCCAGTCCACCTGCCCGGCCAGCGCCCGGCGTACCAGAACGCTGGCGCCATTGCCGACCCACTGCCTTACCCGGTCAATCCCGGCGGGAGTGCGGCCCAGGTGCTCCAGCATCTGGTCGATGGCCGCCGCCAGATCCGGTGCGCTGTCCACCAGGGTGCCATCAAGATCGAACAGGGCGACGCCGGGCCAGCGCGCACTGAACAGGCCCGCCAGACTCATTGGCTGATGACCTTGCGGGCCTGTTCCAGCTCGTCGCGCATGGCGTCGATGGTGGCCTGGTAGTCGTCGGTGTTAAAGATGGCGGAGCCGGCCACGAAAGTGTCGGCGCCGGCCTCGGCAATTTCGCGGATGTTGTCGGTTTTGACGCCGCCGTCGATTTCCAGGCGGATGTTGTAGTTGCTGGCGTCAATGCGCTTGCGCGCTTCCCGCAGCTTGTCGAGGGTGCCGGGAATGAACTTCTGGCCGCCGAAGCCCGGGTTTACCGACATCAGCAGCACCATGTCGAGTTTGTCCATGACATGGTCCATGTAATGCAGCGGTGTGGCCGGATTGAACACCAGGCCGGCCTGGCAACCACCTTCACGGATCAGTTGCAGCGAACGGTCGATGTGGTTGGACCCTTCCGGCTGGAAGGTGCTGTAGCTGGCACCCGCGTCGATGAACATGCGGATCAGGTCGTCCACCGG
>JAEPMM010000308.1 GCA_017643965.1 Marinobacter sp. | reverse complement strand
TCTGTATGTCCTTGTGAAGAAACCGTTGTGACTTGTGCACCATGGGGCTTAACCCGCAAAGGATGCGCTTACTGGCTGGCCTTGATCAGGGCGAGGGCGTTGTCCAACATGCGGTTGGAGAATCCCCATTCATTATCGTACCACGCCATGACTTTTACGTGACGGCCGAGAACCCGAGTGTGATTGGCGTCGAACACGCTGGACAGGGCGTTGTGGTTGAAGTCGACACTGACCAGTTTCTCCGTATTGTAGCCCAGCACCGGGTTGTGCTCGGCAGCCGCCCTGACAGCCTGGCTGATTTCATCCACCGAGGTGTCGCGGCTGGCGATGAACCCGAAATCCACCAGTGACACGTTGATGGTGGGCACTCGCACCGCAAGACCGTCAAGCTTGCCGTCCAGTTCCGGAATGACTTTGCCTATTGCGGCTGCGGCACCGGTCCTGGTGGGGATCATGGATTGGGTAGCGGAGCGGGCACGATACAGATCCGTGTGATAGACGTCGCTCAGTTTCTGGTCGTTAGTGTAGGAGTGAATGGTGGTCATCAGGCCACTTTCAATACCAACAACGCGATGAAGTGCGTCCACCACCGGCGCGAGGCAATTGGTGGTGCAGGATGCATTGGAAATAACGTTGTGGTCCGCCGACAATTGATTATGGTTGACGCCGTAAACGATCATCGCATCGGCATCAGCGGATGGCGCGGAAATGATGACTTTACGGGCCCCGGCTGTCAGATGCCTGGCTGCGTCCGCGCGCGAGGTGAACAGCCCGGTGCATTCCAGTGCTACGTCCACATGGAAATCTTTCCAGGGCAGTTCTTCCGGGTTACGAATAGCGGTAATGGCGATACGGTCGCCATTCACCGAGAGGGATTCGGTGTCGTGGCTGACGATGCCGGCAAATCGACCGTGTACGCTGTCGTATTTCAGCAGATGAGCATTGGTCTCGGCATCGCCCAGATCGTTGATGGCAACAACCTGCAACTGCTTGCGGTAGTCATTCTCGTAGAGCGCCCGCAGCACATTGCGGCCGATTCGCCCGAAGCCATTGATTGCTATGCGGATTGTCATGTCAGTGCTCCATTTCTGGTTGTTTTTTGTGCTGCCCTAATGTAGTAAATATAACAACATAAAATGGATAAATGAACGGATTATGGTGAATAATCGAAAAAAAGAACGTAAACTTACGTCTAATTATTCAAGGCATTAACCGTATAGGGGGGGGATCCGGATGCATCCTGTGGTTGAGAAGGTGACACAGAGAATCGTTGAACGCAGCCGCGCCAGTCGCGGGGACTACCTCGCCAGAATGAACGCGCTGAAGGCGCAGTCGCCACACCGCAGCACGCTGTCCTGCGGTAATCTTGCCCATGGCTTCGCCGCGTGCAGCGCGTCCGACAAAGACACGCTGAAATTCATGAACAAGGCCAACGTGGCCATCGTGTCCGCGTACAACGACATGCTCTCGGCGCACCAGCCGTACCATGGTTACCCCGATATTATCCGCGATGCTGCCCACGGCATGGGTTCCGTGGCGCAGTTTGCCGGTGGCACACCGGCCATGTGCGACGGTGTGACCCAGGGCCAGCCCGGCATGGAACTCAGCCTGTTTTCCCGGGATGTCATTGCCATGAGCACTGCGGTGGCGCTGAGCCACAACATGTTTGATGCCACGCTGTTGCTGGGTATTTGCGACAAGATCGTGCCGGGTCTGTTGATGGGCTCCCTCAGTTTCGGGTATCTGCCCACCGTTCTGGTGCCGGCCGGCCCGATGCCCTCCGGCTTGCCGAACAAGGAAAAGCAGCGTATCCGGCAGCTCTATGCGGAGGGCAAAATTGGAAAAGAGGAGCTGCTGGAGGCAGAGAGCAAGTCCTACCACAGTCCCGGCACCTGCACCTTCTACGGCACTGCCAACAGCAACCAGTTACTGGTGGAGGTGATGGGCCTGCACTTGCCCGGCTCGGCCTTCGTGAATCCGGGCACACCGCTTCGCGACCGCCTGACCCGTGCCGCCACCGAGCAGGTTATCCGGCTATCACAACCCCACGGCGGCGAGTTGGGGCTGGGCGACATGGTGGACGAGAAGGCCATCGTCAATGCCCTGGTGGCGCTGCTGGTGACCGGTGGCTCGACCAATCACACCATTCACTGGATTGCGATTGCCCGTGCGGCGGGCGTGATCATCGACTGGAACGACTACGCCGAGTTGTCGTCGGTGGTGCCGTCGATGACGCGCATTTACCCCAATGGCCAGGAGGACATCAACGCGTTTCACGAGGCCGGTGGTACACCGTTCCTGATCCGCGAATTGCTGAGCAGCGGCTTTCTTCATAATGACGTGCAGACGGTGGTGGGGCCGGGGCTTGAGCAGTACACCCGCATGCCGGAGCTGGAGAACGACCAGCTGGTGTGGTCGCCGGCACCGCAAGCCAGCCGGGCGCCAGAGGTGCTCAGTTCTGCCGCCGCGCCTTTTGCGCCAGACGGGGGATTGAAAGTGCTGGATGGCAACCTCGGACGCGGGGTGATCAAGGTGTCGGCGGTGGCGCCGGAGCAACGACAGGTCGAGGCGCCCGCAGTGGTGTTCAATGACCAGAACGACCTGAAGGCCGCGTTCGAGGCGGGCCATCTGGATCGCGATTGTGTGGTTGTGGTGCGCTTCCAGGGGCCCAAGGCCAACGGTATGCCGGAGTTGCACAAGCTGACCCCATACCTGGGTGTGCTGCAGGACCGCGGGTTCCGCGTGGCGCTGGTCACCGACGGGCGAATGTCCGGGGCCTCGGGCAAGGTACCGGCGGCCATTCACGTGTACCCGGAAGCGCTGGATGGCGGCCCACTGGCGCGGCTTCGCGACGGCGATCTGGTGCGGGTGGATGCGGAACACGGCGAGCTGTCCGTATTGGTTGATGCGGACGAGTTGGCGGGCCGTGATTCTGAAAAAGCCGATCTGACCGGGTATCATCAGGGCTACGGACGGGAGCTGTTTGGCTGGATGCGACTTTCTGCCAGTCCCCCCGAGGAAGGCGCCTGTTTTTTCTGGAACCACAACGCATGACCGATCATGAATTCGCCCTGGTAGGGGATATTGGTGGCACCAACGCCCGTTTTGCGTTGGTGCGCAGAGGGCAGGTCAAACCCGAAGCGGTTGCGGTGTTGCCCTGCCGGGACTATGACAATCTGGACTCGGCCATTGTCGATTACCTGCACAAGGCAGGCATTGAGGCGGTTGCTGAAGCCTGCCTGGCGGTTGCATCCCCGGTTCGGGACACCCGGGTACGGATGACCAACAACCACTGGAGTTTTGACACCGAAGAGGTGCGCCAACAATTGCAGTGGCGGGCGTTCAAGGTGATCAACGATTTCACCGCGATGGCGCTGGGTGTGCCCCACGTCTCGCCCGATCAGTTGGTCCATGTTTGCGGAGGGCCGGGTGACAGTAGCCGGCCCAGACTGGTGATGGGCCCGGGCACCGGGCTCGGAGTGTCGGGCCTGGTGCCGATCACCAATGGCTGGGCGCCGCTGATGACCGAGGGCGGCCACGTGGATTTTGCCCCGGTGGATGACGTGGAAATGGCGATTCTGCGCATACTCAAGGCCCGGTTCGGGCGGGTGTCTGTGGAGCGCATTCTGTGTGGGCAGGGGCTGTTGAACCTGTACCAGGCGCACGCCGAGATTCAGGGGCTGCCGGCGCCCCTGGACGGGCCGGAAAAGATCACCGCCGCCGCGGTCGGCCACGCCGATCCGCTGGCGCGGCAAAGTCTGCGGCACTTCTGCGAAATTCTGGGGCGCGTGGCGGGCAATGCGGCACTGACACTGGGCAGCATGGGAGGCGTGTACCTGTGTGGTGGCATCCTGCCGCATTTCCTGGAGTTTTTTCTCGAGAGCCCGTTCCGCAATGGCTTTGAGGACAAGGGCCGGATGCGCCCGTTGTTGGAGTCTACTCCGGTGTACGTGGTGACCGAGGCCTACACCGGCCTGCTGGGGGCCGCGGAGGCCCTGGGCAATCCGGAGGTATAGGCCTGATGTGACTGGCTGTCAGGGTGCGAAAGGTCTAATCTGCATATAACAAGGCAGGGCCAACGATCCGGTTTGCCCGACACCCACCGTCACCGGCAGTCATATTCACGGCATGGATTTGTTACTTACTCATTTTGCACGGTCTCTATCCGGCGCTGAGAACCTCGAGCAGCTCACCCGTCCCATTCTTTTGCTTTTGCAACGCATCACCGGCCTCGAATCCACCTATCTCACCGTGATCGATGAGGTGAAGCAGACCCAGACCATCCTGTTTTCGGAAAATACCGGCGACATGAACATCCCGGAAGGGCTGACGGTGCAGTGGTTCGATACATTGTGCAAGCGCGCCATGGACGAAGGAACCTTCTATACCGCGAATGTGCCTGAGTTGTGGGGGG
>JAEPMM010000037.1 GCA_017643965.1 Marinobacter sp. | reverse complement strand
TCACGGTCAGGCGGTGGCTGTCGGGCAGATCAAAAAATTCACTAGCGGTATCCAGCACCGCTTGCCGCAGCTCCACCGCATGTACCCGGCAGGCCGGGTACAGATGCAGCAGGGCACTGGCCATCACCCCGCCGCCGAGACCGAGCACGGTGACGTGGGCCGGGTTGGCGAACACCGCCGGCAACAGCATGGCGCGGTTGTATTCGTGAACCGGCAGATGCGGGTAGCGCCGGTCGATCTTGCTCTGCTCGAACATCGAATTGAAGGTCAGCACCCGGTGTTTGCGGTAATCAATAACCAGAATGCTGCCGAGGGCATCCCTGGTGTGGTGAATGATTTCGCCTTTGTTGAACATCCGGGTGTGGGGCTCGCTTGGTTGTTGCGGATTCCTGCCATGGGCGGGTGGACCGGCTCTGTGTGACGGCGGTTGGCATCTGCTAGTCTGGACAGACGTATATCACCGTTGTTAAAACCGTATTATCACAGAACAGGCCCGTCGCAGACACTGTCGGCGAGCCCCGCGCCCATGATCAACAGGAGGCAACGCCGTGAAACTGGAAGTTCGAGGAATTGAAGAAGGTCAGCCGGTCCCGGAGGCGTTTGCCTTCGGCGTCTACAGCGAGGCCGACCACATGAGTTTCGGCCCCAATCGCAACCCCGAGATGGCCTGGGACGAGGCTCCCGAGGGCACCCGGAGCTTCGTCGTGATGATGTTCGATCCGGACGTGCCCAGTGTGGCAGACGATGTGAATCAGGAAGGCAAGACCGTATCGAAAGACATACCGCGGGTGGATTTTTTCCACTGGTTGCTGGTGGATGTACCTGCCAATATCCGACTGATTCCCGAGGGCGAAGACAGCGACGGCGTTCGCCCCAAGGGCAAGGAGTGTGGCCCGGGCCCGGTGGGCATCCGCGGGGTGAATAACTACACCCAGTTCCTCGCTGGCAACCCGGATATGGCGGGTGTGTACGCCGGCTACGATGGCCCCTGCCCGCCCTGGAACGATGAAATTCTCCACCATTACCATTTCGAGGTGCACGCACTGGATGTGGACAGCCTGGGCCTGCAGGGTGAGTTTGACGGCAACGATGTGCGCGAAGCCATGGCCGGGCATGTGCTGGCCAGTGCGCGCGTGACCGGCACCTATACCCTGAATCCGGACCTTCGTCAGTAGCGCCGGCACACCGTTTCCACGACGGTGGGCGGCCCGGCACCCGGGCCGGGTTGTCGTGTTCGGTCATCAAACTGTCGTCTTGCTGTCACCCTGCCGTCACCGCCTGCTGCCAGAGTGGCGTCATCCGGAACGGTTGAATGGCGGGAGACGACATGAGGAACTACCGGAGTGTGTTCATCTCCGATGTGCACCTGGGCACGGCGGATTGCCAGGCAGAGTATCTGCTGGATTTCCTGACCCAGGTGCGGTGCGAAACGCTCTATCTGGTCGGTGACATCGTCGATCTGGTTGCCATGCAGCGGCGCGTGCATTTCCCGCCCTCCCATCAGGCGGTCATTCACAAACTCATTGAACTGGCTGCCACCGGAACCCGGGTCGTTTATGTCCCCGGTAATCACGACGATTTTCTGCGCCGTTTTTGCGGCCAGACCATTGCCGGCATCGAACTCCACTACAAAGCGATCCACACCACCGCCGATGGTCGACGATTCATGGTCTGCCACGGCGATCAGTTTGATCAGGTGGTGCGCTGCAGTCCACTCATGCTGCTGGTGGGCGATCGGGCCCATGGCATCCTCCTGCGACTGAACCGCTGGTTCAACGCCTGGCGCCGCATCAAGGGCAAGCCCTACTGGTCGCTGGCATCCTGGGTCAAAAGCCGGATCGGCAAGGCGCGTACCTTTATTCGCCGGTTCGAGCTCGCGGCGCTGACGGTGGCCGAGAAGGGCAACTACGATGGCTTTATCTGCGGCCATATCCATTCCGCCGGATTCTTGCGTAGCGAGGACGGGTTGTACTGCAACGATGGCGACTGGGTGGAGCATTGCACCGCGCTGGTGGAACGGGAGAACGGCCAGCTGGAACTGCTGCACTGGTCCGAGTCGCCGGTGGTGCTGGCGGTCGAACCGGATACGCCCCATCCGGAGGTGTGCGGCGACGCCCGTCCCATCCTCGATGTGGTTCCCGCCGGGTTCGTTGAACAGGTGAATCGCCTGGTCAGCTGATCCTGGCGGGACAGCCGTTCGGTTCGTTCCCCCGCTCCCTGGGTGCCCATGTACCATTCACCAGAGCTTCGATGTCGGCAAACCGGGTATCGGCGTCGGTTACTTGGGCCAGCCAGCTCAGGGGGATACCCTGTTCGCCGCCAACCCCATGAATTGCCGCCATGGCCGGGCCGATAATCCAGCTGCGGCCGCAGGAGTCTCCGCCACAGTGGATGTTGGCGCGAACGGCTTGGGTATAACTGTTGGCGTGACTGAGGATGTGAAAGATCACTGGCATGGCTTCATGCAGGTAGCAGGTGCGACCGAAAGTGTCGCCGGCTTTGACGGCATCCAGTGAAGAGCCGGACAGGGCATTGCTCAGGTTATCCTGGTCTGGCGCCCCGGACCTGGCGGTTTCCAGTGCTTCCGACATAGGCTTGCCCTGGAAAAGCTGGTCCAGCAGTGTCGCCGCGCATTTTGCCCAGGCCACGGCGTCATCGTTGTGATTGGTCACCCGCACCGCGGCTTCGGTAACCTCCATCAGCTTGTTGCTGCCGCAATAGCGGGAGACCAGTGGTGCCAGTTTCGACACGGCGGGCAATTGCATGTCATCGGCGCCGCTCTCCGGCAGCAGGTGCTGGTCGATGGTCTCCGCTATGTGAACGCCTGCTTCCTGAATGTCGGTTTCATGATAGGTCAGGTCGATGGCCCGGCGAACCGGAGCGGCCAGTTCACTCCCGGTCAGGCGGCGGGTGTAGGGCAACACTTTCTGCACCAGGATGCGCTTCTGCTGATCGGTCAGATCAGCTTCGGTGGTGGCCAGGGCCTGCTCGATGGCGTTCTGTTCAATGCTGTTCAGGTTATTCAGGGTCACCCGCGTCGGGTTATCCAGAAAGCCGACCCATTGGCCGCCCGGCCCGAAGAAACCCCGGAAACGGCGCTGGTAATCGCGGATATCCAGCTTGCCTTCACCGGCCAGAAGGCTGTCGATCAGCACCCCCGTAGCCGCACCGTAGTGGCTGATATCGCCGGACTGTTTGCCGTCGTGGGCAAAGTACCCGAAGCCACCGGTGAAATAGCTGGCCTTCGGCGGCAGGAATTCCGGTGACTGGCCGCCCACCTCATGGATGCGCTGGCTGTCGTAAAGCCAATGCAGTCCCAGACTGGCGGCGTCCGCCACCCAGCCGCCGGCCAGGGCGGCGATGATGGCGGGTTTTCGGGCGCTGGGCAGGTTGCTGGTCATGGGGTTTCTCCGGTCAGTCAGGTGCGGATCGTAGGATTTCCACATTGCAGGTCTAGGGGGGATGAGTACGGGTATCAAGTGAATGGGGACTTGTTCTGAACGGCTGGACCAGCATCCGGTCCAGGCGCAGATCCCTTACGGTGCGGAAATCCTCAATTCCGATGGTCACGCCCAGATGGCCCTTTTCCGGCTGAGCACGGTAGGTGCCGAACAGCCGGTCCCACCAGGGCAGGTTGAAGCCGAAGTTGCTGTCGGTCTCCCGCACGATGACCGAATGGTGAACCCGGTGCATGTCCGGAGTCACCACGAACAGCCGCAAGTACCGGTCTAACCACAGAGGCAACCGCACGTTGCCATGATTGAACATGGAGGTGGCGTTCAGCAATACCTCGAAAATCACCACGGCAAGCGCCGGGGCACCCAGTGCCAGAACCACGGTCAGTTTGATGGCCATGGACAGAAGGATCTCGATGGGGTGAAAACGCAGGCCGGTGGTGACATCGAATTCCAGATCGGCATGGTGCATCCGGTGCAGGCGCCAGAGCCAGGGCACAGCGTGGAACAGCCGGTGCTGGAAGTAGATGGCGGCATCCAGCACGAGAACAGCAATAATCACCGCCAGCCAGCCCGGCAGCGACATCAGGTTCAACAACCCCCAGCCGTTTTCCGCTGTCATCAAGGCAATGCCAACCGCCGCGACAGGAAACACCAGGCGGACCGCCAATGTGTCCAGAACAACAATGAGCAGATTATTGGGCCAGCGGGCCAGGCGGCCGATCTGCTGCGGTCTGCGTGCGGCAGTGACCTCCCACAGTGCCATGAGAGTGAGTACCGAGAGGAAGATGCCGATCCTGATCAGGGGTGCGTTGGCGAGCAGCGTATCGGTCATGACAATGCCTCACCTCAGTGGACGGGCAATCCGGCGGCTTTCCATTCCGGGAAACCCTCGTCAAAACGCCGCACCGGATAGCCCAGCTTTCGCAGGCGTTGCACCGCCTCATGAGACAGCACGCAATAGGGGCCCCGGCAATAGGCGACGATTTCGCGGTCACGTGGCAGTTTGTCCAGCATGGATTCAAGCTGCTCCAGCGGAATGTTGATGGCTTGTGGCAGATGGCCTGCTGCAAATTCGTTTTCAGGGCGCACATCCAGCAGCGCCACCGATCCGGTCTTGAGACCGGCCAGCAGCTCATCCCGGGAAACGGCCTCCAGGGCGCCATCGGCGTTATCATCAGCAAACAGCCTGCTGACCAGGCGTTCCATTTCCGCCAGATTGGTTTCCGCGACCTCCCGCATCAGGCTCATCAACGTCACAATCCGCTGGTCGGTGAGCCGATACAGCATCTGTTTACCTGCACGGGTGGCGGTGACCAGCCCGGCTCGACGCAGATGCTGCAGATGCGCCGAGGCATTTCCCACTGTCAGGTCCGCGGCGCTGGCGAGGGTTTCCACCGAGGCCTCGCCCTGGGCAATGCGCTCCAGCAGCATGAGGCGGTGGCCACTGCCGAGGGCCTTGCCAATCTTAGCCAGGGTATCGAACAGATCCTGTCGGGATGTCATGGTTGTGCTGTCTCCTCTGGCCAATCAGGCGTTCTGTGATCATAGCGACAGTCAAATATTCAATCAAATAATAGAATAATAGTGATACTTTACCCCAACACCCGTGATCAATTTGTTAGAGAATATTGAGTGGAGTTTGACACTTTTAATGATGCGATCCCGTAAAACGGGGTTAGGTGGCAGCGGCGCGAGTTAAGTTTCCGTTTTTCTGTAACACTCTCATCAATCACGTGTCTTAGCGGCATCAGGTATCAAGCACAGGTCAAAAGGATAGTTTCATGACGTTGAAAAAATGGATTCTGATCGCTGTAATCGCGGCGATTGTCATCGGTTTCATCGCCAGTGGCGGTGACGAGGTGCTCACGCTGCAGAACCTCAAGGATAACCAGCAACTGCTGGGCAGCTGGATTGAACAGAACCTGCTGGTTACGGTACTCGGGTATGTGGCGATCTACGTGGTGGTCACAGCCCTGTCGCTGCCGGGGGCGACCATCATGACCCTCGCGGGCGGCGCGTTTTTCGGCAACCTGTATGGTCTCGCCGCGGTTTCCCTTGCCTCCACCGTTGGCGCGTCACTGGCCTTCCTGGTCGCCCGTTTTCTGATGCGCGACACCTTGCGCCGGCGCTACGGAGAAACGGTGGCGAAAATGGACCGTGGCATCCAGAAAGACGGTGCGTTTTACCTGGCCACCCTTCGCCTGGTGCCGGTATTTCCGTTCTTCCTGATCAACCTGGCCATGGGCCTCACCGCCATGAAACTGCGCACCTACGCCCTGGTGAGCTGGGCGGCCATGCTGCCGGGTACCTTCGTGTTCGTCAACGCAGGCACCCAACTGGGCCAGGTTCAGTCCACCGGGGATATTCTCTCCGCGCAATTGCTGCTGTCCTTTGCCCTGCTGGGGATTTTTCCGCTGATCGCCAAGTTTGTGGTGGGCATCATCCGCCGCCGCAAGGTCTACGCCGGCTGGAAGAAGCCGGAACACTTTGACTACAACCTGCTGGTCATCGGCGGCGGGTCCGCAGGGCTGGTGTCCTCCTACATTGCCGCCGCGGTGAAAGCCAAAGTGGGCCTGATCGAAAAGCACAAAATGGGCGGCGACTGCCTGAACACCGGTTGTGTGCCCTCCAAAGCGCTGATTCGCAGTGCCAAGGCGGCGGATACCATGCGCCATGGCAACCGTTACGGTCTGGAATCGGTGCCGGTGAAAGGCTCGTTCAAGAACATCATGCAGCGCGTGCAGGCGGTGGTGGCCAAGGTCGAGCCCCACGACTCCCCCGAGCGTTACCGTAACCTGGGCGTGGATTGCATCTTTGGCGAGGCCAGTTTCGTATCTCCCTGGGAGCTGGAAGTAAAACACAACGACGGTCGCAGCGAGCGGCTGACCGCGCGCAGCATCGTGGTGGCCACCGGTGGCAAGCCGGCCATGCCACCGATTCCGGGATTGCAGGACATGAACCCCCTGAACTCGGACAATCTGTGGCAGTTGCAGGACCAGCCGCAGCGGCTGCTGGTACTGGGCGGTGGTCCCATCGGCTCCGAGCTCGCCCATGCCTTTGTGCGCCTGGGCAGCCAGGTGATTCAGGTGGAAATGGGCGATCGCCTGCTGGCGAAAGAAGACGACGATGTCTCCGAGCTGATCAGGGCACAGTTCGAGAGAGACGGTATCGATTTGAGACTGGGCCATGCCGCCAGGGAATTTGCGGTGGAAGACGGCGAGAAAGTGGTGTACTGCGAACATCAGGGCGAACGTGTGCGCATCCCTTTCGATGAGGTACTGGTCGCTGTGGGACGTGCCGCCAACACCAGCGGGTTGGGGCTGGAGAACATCGGGGTCGACACTCTGCCCAACGGCACCGTACCGGTGGAAGAGGACATGAGTGTGCGGTTCCCGAACGTGTTCGCCTGCGGTGATGTCGCCGGGCCGTATCAGTTTACTCACGCGGCGGCTCATCAGGCCTGGTATGCGGCGGTGAATGGCCTGTTCGGTCAGTTCAAGCGCTTCAAGGTGGATTACCGTGTCATGCCCTGGGTGACCTTCACCTCACCGGAAGTGGCGCGGGTGGGCCTCAGTGAGGCGGAAGCAAAAGCACAGGGTGTCGCTTACGAGGTCACCCGTTACGGCCTCGACGATCTGGATCGGGCCATCGCCGAGAGCGAAGACTACGGCTTCATCAAGGTGCTGACGCCGCCGGGCAAAGACAAGATTCTGGGGGCTGTGGTGGTGGGTTCCCACGCCGGTGAGATTCTGGCGGAATTCACCCTGGCAATGAAGCACGGTCTGGGTCTGAACAAGATACTGGGAACCATTCATCCGTACCCCACCTGGAACGAATCGGCGAAGTACGCCGCGGGTGAATGGAAACGCGACCACGCGCCGGAAGGCATTCTGAAACTGCTGGAGAAGCTGCACGGCTGGCGTCGTGGCAAAGGTCGGAAGCCGCAGGAAAAACGTAAAGAGATAACAGCAAGCTGAACAAGACCGGGCGCCCGCGGTAACGAAACCGCCGCGCCCGTGTCTGAGAACCGACACAACTGAAACATCGAGGAGCCGTTATGCCCCTGACCGAAACCCGACCGGCCCGCAACAAGCGCATTCCGGCCGTGGAAGTTCTCGAACCCAGGGCGTTCGACAGCTGGACCCACACCCGCAATGGCGACCCGCGGGGCTACATCGATGCGGACAAGCTGAAGGAGTTGTGGATTCACACCGGTACCGCCTGCAACCTGGCCTGCCCCTTCTGCCTCGAGGGTTCGCACCCCGGCGACGGGCGCATTCCGGGCATGAAGCTCAGTGACGTGAAACCGTTTATCCACGAAGCGATCGACATGGGCGTGGAGCAGTTCTCCTTCACCGGTGGCGAGCCGTTTGTGATTCGCGATTTCGTCAACATCCTTGATTACGCCAGCCAGCACCGGCCCTGCTTCGTGCTCACCAACGCCACCGAACCGCTACTGAAACGCCGCCACCAGGTGCTGCCGTTACTGGACAACCCCTACCCGATTCACTTCCGCGTCAGCCTGGATTTCCCGGACCGCGCCCGCCACGACAAGGATCGTGGCGAGGGCAGCTTCGATCAGGCGCTGGAAGGCATCCACTGGTTGCTCGAACAGGGCTTCAAGGTGTCGATTGCCCGCCAGACCGACCCCGGCGAGATTCCGTCGGACGTCGAAGCCGAGTTCCGGAACATTTTCCGGAACTGGCGCATTTCAGAGAACCTGGCGTTCACCGCCTTCCCGGACCTGGGCACGCCGGGGTCTGAAGACGGTTCTCCGGAAATCACCGAAACCTGCATGGAAAAGTACCCGACCCGGGAAGCTCGCTCCCATTTCATGTGCACCTACACGCGCATGCTGGTGAAGAAGGGCGATCAGGTGCGGGTGTATGCCTGCACCCTGGTGGACGATGATCCCCAGTACGATCTGGGCGGTACGCTGGCCGAGAGCATGGAGGAACGCATCATGCTGCGGCATCACCGGTGCTTCTCCTGTTATCGGTTTGGGGCCAGTTGCTCGGCGCCTGGCTGATTGTTTTGTTTCCGGGTTTGGGGTCGTTGTTGTCCGGGCTCGGAGTTTCGGCTGTTGGGGTCGGGGAGACCCTCCAAAACGAGAACCAGTGGCTTCTCTGACTGTTTTGGAGGGTCTCCCCAACCCCAACAGCCTTGATCTGACTGACGTGAGATGACCGACGGCTATTTCCAACGGTGCGGGCCGGCCAGGAGGGGATGGGTATCCAAAACATTAAAAGAAGCCACGCTTCTCCGTTTTGGATACCCATCCCCTCCTGGCCGGCCTGCCCCCAAACCAAAAAATAACGAACCGGAAACGAACAATGAACTTTACTGAAGCCTCCCTGTTCTGGGGATTTTTGCTGGTCTACGGCGTAGTCATGTACGTGCTGTCGCCGAAGAGCAAGAACGCCAATTCGTTCTACAAAGGCGCGGATGATCACGGTAACCCGGTGGGGCAGTGGTCACTGACCGCCAGTATCTTCATCAGCTGGATCTTCGCGAAGTCCGTCACCAACGCCGCCAACCTTGGTGCCGCCTATGGCGTGGTGGGCGGGCTGGCGTATGCGACCTATTGGCTCTCGATCCCGGTGGCGGGTTATGTGATCTACCTGATCCGTACCCAGACCGGCGCCGGCAGTCTCCAGGAATTTATAACGTCGCGGTTCGGGCGGCTGGCATCGCTGGCGTTTGCTGCCGCCATTCTGATTCGGCTCTACAACGAAGTCTGGAGCAACACCGCGGTCGTGGGTGGTTACTTTGGTTTGCCAGGGGACTGGGAATACTACGCTGCCGCCATGCTGTTCACCTTCTTCACGCTGGCATACAGCCTGAAGGGCGGGTTGCGCAGTTCAATCTTTACCGATGTGATCCAGGCCGTGGTGTTCGTCTTCTTCGTCGGTGCCGTGTTGTTCCTGATTGTCCCTGCTAACGAGACATCGGCGTTGCTGACCACCGGCGAAGTCCGTCTTAATGCCGGTGTTGACCTCTTGCTGGTGGCCGGACTGCAGATTTTCAGTTATCCGTTCCATGATCCGGTGATGACCGATCGGGGCTTCGTGAACAAAGAAAAGACCATGCTCAAGAGCTTCGTGGTTGCCGGGCTTCTGGGATTTGTTGCGGTATTCGTGTTCAGTCTGGTTGGCGTTCACGCGCAGCTCAACGGCATTGCCGCAGGCGGTAACGCACCTGCAGCGGTGGGGCAATCCATGGGGCTGGCGGCTCTGTTCTTCATGAGTGTCATCATGATGACGTCTGCGGGCTCTACGCTGGACTCCACCTTCACGTCCCTGGCCAAATCGCTGGCGGTGGATCTGCCAAAGCTTGCGCGTCGGGCGTCGGAGAAACTGCCCAGCATGCGGGTGGGCGCAGTAATCATGGTTGTGTTCTCGATACTGGGCAACCTGCCAATGTTCGCCGGCACCGACATCCTCAAGGCCACCACCATCTCCGGCACCATGGTGATGGGGTTGGCGCCGGTGTTTCTGTTCTACGGTTTCACTCGCTGGTCGCCCTGGAGTTTCCATTTGAGCTTCTGGACCGGCCTGGCGCTGGGTGTGCTGTTGGCGGTGGGTCTGATTCCCTCAAGCTGGGCCATTGGTGATGGCGCCTACGCCATGCTGCTGGGCGTTAACGCCTACGGTTTTCTGATCTGCACGGCAGGCTTCTTCCTGCCCCTGGTGCTGCGGCGACTGGCCGGCCGCACCCTGGCCGCCGGCGAGGCCTGAGGGGGCAACATGACGGAAGGCCGCAGCTGTCCGTTGGCATACCGTTACGAGCCGGGGGCGCTGGCCGAGAATCCCACGCTGGTGTCCGAGGACGTGCTGTATGTGATCGGCGGTCTCTACGGCAATCCGTATGCCCTGGACGAGATTGAGGAAATGGCCCTTGCCGAGGAGCGGCAGGGCCATCGTGTCAAGCTGGTCTTCAATGGCGATTTTAACTGGTTCAATGCCAGCGATGCCCTGTTTCGTGACATCAACAACCGGGTGCTGGACCACACCGTCAGCCTCGGCAATGTGGATTATGAGCTGGCCAACCCGAGTCCGGGTGCCGGTTGCGGTTGCGCCTATCCGGCGTTCGTTGATCAGGGTGTGGTTGAGCGCTCCAATCGGATGATGGAGCGGTTGCAGGCCATCGCCGGCGAGCATCCGGACATTCTCAAGCGCCTGTCGCTGTTGCCGCGGTATCGGTGTCTTATATTTGGAGGCCTAAAGGTTTTGGTGCTTCACGGCGACCCGGAGTCGCTGGCGGGCTGGGGGCTTGCCCACGAATCCTTCGCTGCGGGCAATGAAGACCAGCTGGCAGACTGGTTCCGCGCCAGTGGTGTGGATTTAATCGTTTCCACCCACACCTGTCTTCCGGTTCTCTGGAAAGGAACGGTGGACGGGCGCTCCTGCGCGGTGGCCAATAACGGCGCGGCGGGTATGGGCAACCTGGTGTCCGACTCCCGTGGACTGATTACCCGTATCGGATTCACAAGCCCCGTGGCTGAGCCTGTGGCCGGTATCGAGAGCCAGGGCCTGAGCGTCACGCTGATGCCGGTGGCCTACCCTCTGCAAGCCTGGTTGCAGACGTTTGACCGGCTGTGGTTGCCGGGTTCGGCTGCCGCCATTTCCTACCGCGATCGTCTGGTCAGCGGGACGTCGCTGATGCCGGAGCGCATTGTTTTCCCGTCGCTTCCTTAACCGTTTTGTCACTGGCGGTTGCTCTAATAGAGGCTATTCTTATACAACCGGTCGGGCGTCGGCGGCGCGTGCCGAGCGGCCCCAACTTGAAATATATTTTGTGGTCTATATAATTTAGCCCTAACTTTTTGACGCGAAACCATCACGCTATGACATCAGAAGGATCGAATATCACCGCCATCACCCTCCGTACACCGGTCAAGGATGATGGCTACAGGCTCCATCGATTGGTGGCGGAATGCCCTCCGCTGGACCCCAACTCGATTTACTGCAACCTGCTGCAGTGCAGCCACTTTGCCGATACCGGCGTGGCGGCGGAGAAGGGCGGCGATCTGGTCGGCTTTATCTCCGGATACATCCCTCCCCAACAGCCCGACACCGTATTTGTGTGGCAAGTGGCGGTTCACGAGAAAGGTCGTGGACAGGGCCTGGCCAAGCGGATGCTGAAAGAAATTGTGGGTCGCGATGCGTGCAAAACCGTCACGCATCTGGAAACCACCATCACCGAGGACAACGAAGCCTCCTGGGCGCTGTTCCGTTCGTTCGCGCGTGATCTGGGGGCTGAGCTCACCTACCACGAGCATTTTGAGAAAGAGACCCACTTCGGCGGCAAGCACGATTCCGAGTTCCTGCTGCGCATCGGGCCTTTCACCAAGCCAGCCTGAGCGTCGGTCAACGACGCAGGCATTACTGACCGCTTTCCGGATGAGCCGGCAGACCACTGAGGCAGGTCTGCCGCTGCGGCTCCAACGAATGTGTGGCTGGCTGATCGCGACTGTACCCGACGGGCTGCCCACAGATACCTCGAACCTGACATGCTAAGAGGCAAGACAATGGAACTTTTCAAGTCGACCGAATCTGAAGTACGCGTTTATTCCCGCGCCTTTCCGGTGATTTTCAACCGCGCCAAGAACGCGCACCTGTACACCGAAGACGGCAAGGAATACCTGGATTTCCTCGCCGGTGCCGGCTCCCTGAACTACGGCCACAACAATGACATCCTGAAGAAAGCGCTGCTCGAATACATCGACGCTGACGGTGTGAGCCAGGGCCTGGATATGTTCACCACGGCCAAGCACGACTTCATCGAGTCTTATAAGAAGTACATCCTGGATCCCCGCGGTCTGAACTACAAAATGCAGTTCACCGGCCCCACCGGTACCAACTGCGTGGAAGCCGCCATGAAGCTGGCGCGCAAGGTCAAGGGCCGCAACGGCATCATCTCGTTCACCAACGGTTTCCACGGGGTCACCATGGGCGCTGTGGCGGCGACCGGCAACAAGCACCACCGTGGTGGTGTGGGTACGCCGCTGGGCAATGTCGATTTTATGTTCTACGACGGGTACCTGGGTGACGACGTCGACAGCCTGGCCATCATGGACAAGCTGCTGAGTGACGGTTCCTCCGGCTTCGAGCTGCCCGCAGCCGTGATTGTCGAGTCGGTGCAGGGCGAGGGCGGTCTCAACGCCTGCCGGGCCGAGTGGCTGAAGGGCCTGTCAGAGCTGTGCAAGAAGCACGACATTCTGCTGATTCTGGACGATATCCAGGCCGGCAACGGCCGCACCGGCGAGTTCTTCAGTTTCGAGTTTGCCGGCATCAAGCCGGACATCGTTACGGTCTCCAAGTCCCTCAGTGGCTACGGTCTGCCGATGGCACTGGTGCTGTTCAAGCCTGAGCTGGACGTATGGGATCCGGGCGAGCACAACGGCACCTTCCGCGGGAACAACATGGCCTTCATCACTGCCCGCAGTGCTGTTGAGACCTATTGGCGCGACGATGCCTTCGCGAATGAAGTGAAGGCGAAGACCCGGGTTCTGGGTGATGCACTGCAGGCGATTTGCGACAAGTACCCCGGTGAGTTCAAAATGAAGGGACGCGGTTTGATGCGTGGTATCGAAGCCACACACGCGGACATCACCGGCGCGATCACCAAGCGGGCCTTCGAGCACGGTCTGATCATCGAGACCAGTGGCCCCAATGATGAAGTCATCAAGTGTCTGATGCCGCTGACCACCAGCGAAGACGACCTGAGAAAAGGTGCCGCGCTGCTGGCCAGAAGTGTGGACGAGATCATGCAGGAAGGGATCAGCGAGGCGTCGTAAGACGCCACTTCCATATGCAACTTCATTCTGCAGGACAGCGAACAAAAAACTATGACCAAAAACTTACATACCGTAGAGAAAATCGGCGGCACCGCGATGAGCAATTACGAGGCGGTCCGCGACAACATCATCATCGGTACCCGCAGTAAAGATGACCTGTACCAGCGCATATTCGTGGTGTCTGCCTACGCCGGCGTCACCAACGAGTTGCTGGAACACAAGAAAACCGGCGAGCCGGGCGTTTACGCCCTGTTTGCCGACGCCGAGTCCGACTGGGCCTGGGGCGACGATCTCACCAAACTGGTGAAGTTCCTCACCGATCTGAACGGCGAGCTGTTCGAGGATCCGATGCTGAAGCAGCAGGCGGACCAGTTCATCACCGATCGCATCGAAGGCGTGCGGGGCTGCCTGATTGATCTGCAGCGCCTGTGTTCCTACGGCCAGTTCCAGCTCGAAGAGCATCTGCTGACGGTGCGGGAAATGCTGGCCGGCATCGGCGAGGCCCACAGCGCCTTCAACACCGCGCTGAAACTCCAGCAGGAAGGCATCAATGCCCGTTTCGTGGACCTTACCGGCTGGCGCGACAACGAGCTGCTGCCGCTGGATGAGAAGCTCAAGCAGACCTTTGATGCGGTTGATCTGACCCGCGAG
>JAEPMM010000453.1 GCA_017643965.1 Marinobacter sp. | reverse complement strand
CAGTCGCTGGACGGCGAGTTTGAATTCGAGGCCTATTTCTCCCTGTCCTGCCAGAACTGCCCGGACGTGGTTCAGGCGCTGAACCTGATGAGCGTGCTCAACCCGAAGATACGACACACCTCCATCGACGGCGCGCTGTTCCAGGATGAGGTGGAAAAGCGTGAAGTCATGGCGGTGCCGAGTGTCTACCTGAACGGTGAAACCTTCGGCCAGGGCCGCATGACCATGGAAGAAATCGTCGCCAAGCTGGACACCAATTCCGACGCCCGTGAGGCCGAGAAGATCAACGGCAAAGACGCGTTCGAGGTGTTGGTCATCGGCGGTGGCCCGGCAGGCTCGGCCGCAGCCATCTACGCCGCGCGAAAGGGGATTTCCACCGGGATCGCTGCCGAACGCTTTGGCGGGCAGGTCGCTGACACCATGGGTATCGAGAACCTGATTTCCGTGCCGTACACCGAAGGCCCCAAGCTGGTTGCCGCCATGGAACAG
This sequence comes from Marinobacter sp., assembly GCA_017643965.1. Lineage (GTDB taxonomy): Bacteria > Pseudomonadota > Gammaproteobacteria > Pseudomonadales > Oleiphilaceae > Marinobacter. Next base: position 1,821 of record JAEPMM010000453.1, on the reverse strand, counting down.
CACGTCAAGGAATACGACGTCGATATCATGAACATGCAGCGCGCCGATAAGCTGATTCCGGCGGCCCGCAAGGGCGGTCTGCACGAGGTGCGCCTGGCCAACGGTGCGTCATTGAAAGCTCGAACGCTGGTGCTCTCCACCGGTGCCCGCTGGCGCCAGATGGGCGTTCCGGGTGAGGAAGAATACCGCAACAAGGGCGTGGCTTATTGCCCGCACTGCGACGGTCCGCTGTTCAAGGGTAAGCGCGTGGCGGTCATTGGCGGTGGTAATTCCGGCGTGGAAGCGGCCATTGATCTGGCCGGTATTGTCGGCCATGTCACGTTGATCGAGTTCGGCGCGGAGATGCGTGCGGATGAGGTACTGCAGAAGAAACTGCGCAGCCTGAAAAACGTGGAGATCATCACCTCCGGCCAGACCACCGAGATCACCGGTGAGAATGGCAAGGTGAACGGCCTGCAGTACACCGACCGCAACACCGGTGAGAGCCATCATGTGGCGCTGGAAGGTGTGTTCGTGCAGATCGGTCTGGTGCCCAACACCGAGTGGCTGAAGGGCGACATCGAGCTGAGCCAGCACGGTGAGATCATCGTCAACGAGCGGGGCGAGACCTCCCTGCCGGGTGTGTTCGCAGCCGGTGACGCTACTACCGTGCCCTACAAGCAGATCGTCATCTCCATGGGTGAGGGCTCGAAAGCCGCCCTGAGCGCCTTCGACTTCCTGATCCGGAACTCGGCGGAAGACAGTGACAGCGAGCAGGACAGCGCCGCGGCGTAACCTGTGGTTGCCAGGCTGTGAGACAGGCACCGGTTATGCCGGTGCCTTTTTTATGGGCGGCTGGAAATCCCCTTGTCTGCCCGCCGGCGCGCATATAGCCTTACAGGTCTGTGTCGGGTCGCCGCGTTGTCCAAGGGGTATTAAAACTGCATGTTGTCTCGTGCCTGTCTGTTTTGCATCGGTCTGGTCTGTTGCCTGGTGGTTCGCACCGTGGACGCCGACCAACGTCCTCACGTGGTGTTCCTGTCTCCCGATGACTCCAACTTCTGGACCATGACCGCCGGTTTCATGGAAGAGGTTGCGGCTGACCTCGACATGGATCTGGAAGTCCGCTTTGACCATGACCGGCACCGGTTCAGCTATCAGCAGCTTGCCGAGCGGGTACTTAATCGCAAGCAGCGGCCGGACTACCTGGTGTTCATGGCCAAGGAAAATGTCACCGAGCGCATGCTGACCCTGGCCCATGAGGCGGGAGTGAAGACCTTCACCTTCAACACCGAGATTCCAGAGTCCGCCCGGGCGAAGCTTGGCGTGCCGCGCGAAACGCTGGCTAACTGGATCGGTCATATGGTTCCGGACAACGTGCAGTCCGGACAGGTTCTTGCCGAGATCCTCGCCGAGCAGGCGCGACAACGGGGCACAAGCGAATACCGCCTACCCACGACGATGGTCGCGCTCAGCGGAACGCTGGACTCGTCCGCGGCCAAGGACCGGAATCGGGGGTTGGAGAGGGTGGCGGATGGCAAACAGGTCAGGCTGATGCAGCTGATCTACGCCGATTGGAGCCGCCAGCAGGCGGAGGAAAAAACCCGGGTGCTGTTGTCACGGTACCCCGGTATTACCGCCATCTGGAGCGCCAGTGACGGCATGGCCATCGGTGCGATTGACGCCATCAGGCAAGCCGGCAGGGCACCGGGTCAGGACATCGTCGTCGGCGGTGTGGACTGGGAGCCGCAGGCACTGGCTGCTATTCGCAGGGGGGAGCTTGCGGTCAGTCTTGGCCGGCATTTCATGGGAGGCGGGCTGGTGCTTCTGCTCCTGCACGAT
>JAEPMM010000209.1 GCA_017643965.1 Marinobacter sp. | reverse complement strand
ATGAACGCCCACCGGCTGGTCAGCCGTGCGATTGCCACCATGGAGACGCTGTCGCCGGAGTATCTGAACCGGTTCGTGAATTATGCGGATACTTTGTTGGCGCTGGAGCGGTTGGGGAAGAAAGGATAGAAAAAGCCTCCGGGCATTCAGTAGATTCCGGAGGCTTCTGGTGCCGGCGCCTTAGCGGACCTTGGGGTCCAGCTCACCAGCGGCATAACGCTCGAACATGCGGTCGAGGTTGATCGGTTTGATCTTGCTGGCGTTACCGGCACAGCCGAAGGCTTCGTAGCGTGCAATGCACACTTCGGTCATGGCCTTCATGGTTTCCTTGAGGAATTTCCGCGGGTCGAACTCGGCCGGGTTTTCCGCCAGGAAGCGGCGAACGGCGCCGGTACTGGCCAGACGCAGGTCGGTGTCGATGTTGACCTTACGCACGCCGTGCTTGATGCCCTCCACGATTTCTTCCACCGGCACACCGTAGGTCTCCGGGATTTCGCCGCCGTATTGGTTGATGATCTTCAGCCATTCCTGGGGTACGGAGCTGGAGCCGTGCATGACCAGGTGGGTGTCCGGGATGCGGGCGTGGATGGCTTTGATCTGGTCGATGGCGAGGATGTCACCGGTCGGCGGACGGGTGAACTTGTAGGCGCCGTGGCTGGTACCGATAGCGATGGCCAGGGCGTCCACGTGGGTTTTCTTGACGAAGTCTGCGGCTTCTTCCGGGTCGGTCAGCATCTGGCTGTGATCCAGGGTGCCTTCGGCGCCGATGCCGTCTTCTTCGCCGGCCTGGCCGGTTTCCAGGGAGCCGAGGCAACCCAGCTCACCTTCGACCGAGACACCACAGGCGTGGGCCATTTCAACGGTGCGGCGGGTGACGTCGACGTTGTATTCGTAGTCGGTCGGGGTTTTACCGTCTTCACCGAGGGAGCCGTCCATCATCACGGAGCTGAAGCCGAGCTGGATGGAGCGCTGGCACACGGCCGGGCTGGTGCCGTGGTCCTGGTGCATGACCACCGGGATGTGGGGCCATTCTTCGATGGCCGCGAGGATCAGGTGGCGCAGGAACGGGGCGCCGGCGTATTTGCGGGCACCGGCGGAGGCCTGGACAATAACCGGGGAGTCGGTTTTGTCGGCGGCTTCCATGATGGCGCGCATTTGTTCCAGGTTGTTGACGTTAAAGGCTGGTACACCGTAACCATGCTCGGCGGCGTGATCCAGCATTTGCCGCATCGAAATCAGGGCCATGGGTTTTCTCCTTCAGTTCTAAAAATGTTTTGGGGGCAGACGCTCGGGCTTCGGCGTCTGCGGCGGAGGGTGAGAAGCGTGCTTCGCGGAACCGCTACAAGCACATCCATGTGCGCTTCTCTCAGGCCATCCATGGCCTTCGAAATTCCGCGAAGCACACTTCCCACCCTCCTTGCGATTCTGACTTTTTGCTATGACGTCCTTGCCGGTTTTTACCGATTCAGGCGCCGCGCTCTTCCAGCACGGCTACTGCCGGCAGGGTTTTGCCTTCCACGAATTCCAGGAACGCGCCGCCGCCGGTGGAGATGTAGGAGATTTTGTCAGCCACGCCGTACTTGTCAACGGCGGCGACGGTATCACCGCCGCCGGCCAGGGAGAAGGCGTCGCTTTCGGCGATAGCGTTCGCCAGGGCTTTGGTACCGTTGCCGAACTGGTCGAATTCGAACACGCCGACGGGGCCGTTCCAAAGGATGGTTTTGGCGTTTTTCAGCAACTCGGCAAACTGGCCGGCGGTTTCCGGGCCGACGTCGAGGATCATGTCGTCGTCGCTGACGTCGGAGATGTTCTTGGTGGTGGCGGTGGCGGTTTCGGCGAATTCGCTGGCGACGACGACGTCCACCGGCAGCGGGATTTCTACGCGGCTGGCGATGTCTTTGGCAGTGTCGAGCAGCTCGTGCTCGCACAGGGATTTACCGACCGGGTGACCGGCCGCGGCCAGGAAGGTGTTGGCGATGCCGCCGCCGACGATGATCTGGTCGCAGACGTTTTCCAATGCGTTCAGCACGTCCAGCTTGGTGGAGACCTTGGAGCCGCCAACGATGGCGACCACGGGCTTGGCTGGGTTATCCAGGGCTTTGCCGAGGGCGTCGAGCTCGGCGGCCAGCAGCGGGCCGGCGCAGGCTTCGGGGGCAAATTTCGCCACGCCGTGGGTGGAGGCCTGGGCGCGGTGGGCGGTGCCGAAGGCGTCCATCACGTAAACGTCGCACAGGGCGGCGTAGTGCTTGGCGAGGACTTCGTCGTCTTTCTTTTCGCCTTTGTTGAAGCGGACGTTCTCGAACAGGACCACTTCGCCATCGGCCACTTCAACGCCGTTCAGGTAGTCTTTGATCAGGCGCACTTCCTGGCCGAGCACTTTCGTGAGGTGGTCGGCGACCGGCTTCATGGAGGAGGCTTCGTCGTACACGCCTTCTTCCGGGCGGCCGAGGTGTGACATCAGCATGACTTTGGCGCCGGCGTCTCTGGCGGCTTTGATGGTCGGCAGTGACGCGCGGATGCGGGCATCGCTGGAGACTTTGCCGTCTTTCACCGGTACGTTCAGGTCTTCGCGGATCAGCACCCGCTTGCCGGCGAGGTCCAGGTCGGTCATTTTTTTAATGGCCATGTCGTTCGTCCCTTCAACAAAATTTCAGATTAAGAATGTTTGGTTAACCAGCTTTTGCTGACATCGAGCATCCGGTTCGCGAAGCCCCACTCGTTATCGAACCAGCACAGCACTTTCACCATGGTACCCCCGGTGACCCGGGTCTGGCCGCCATCCACGATGCCGGAGTGGGCGTCGTGGTTGAAATCGGAGCTGGCCAGCAGTTCGTCGGTGTAGCCGAGTATGCTCTTCAACGGGCCGTTGGCGGCCTCTTCTAACAGCTTGTTGACGGCGGCCACGTCGGTGGCCTTGCGCACGTTGAGCACCATGTCGATGGCAGACACGTTCAGGGTGGGCACCCGCATGGCCACCGCGCTGAACTTGCCTTCCATGTGGGGCAGCAACCGTTCAATGCCTTTGGCCAGGCCGGTGTCTACCGGCACGATGTTGTGCAACGCGCTGCGGGTGCGGCGCAGGTCCTGGTGGTGGTAGGCATCAATCACCGGCTGGTCGTTCATCGCTGCGTGGATGGTGGTGGTGCTGCCGTGCTCCACGCCGAAGGCTTCGTCCAGCACCTTGATCACCGGCACCAGGCAATTGGTGGTGCAGGAGCCGGCCGCGACGATGGTGTCTTCGCCGGTCAGGTCCTGATCGTTGATGCCAAAGACCACGGTGCGGTCCACATCGGACTCCGCAGGCTGCGAAAACAGCAGGCGTTTCGCCCCCGACTGGATGTGCTTTTCTGCGGTGGCGCGGTCGGAGTAGGCGCCGGAACACTCCATCACCAAGTCCACGTCCAGCAGACGCCAGGGCAGCTCTGCCGGGTCCGAGTGCCGCAGCACGCGGATGGCGTCGCCGTTGACCATCAGGTCCTGACCCGACACGGAGATCTCACCCTGAAAACGGCCATGGGTGGAGTCGTAGCGGGTCAGGTGAGCAATGGTGTCGATGTCCGACAGCTCATTGATGGCCACCACCTGCAACTGATCACGAAAGCCATTTTCGTAGAGCGCGCGCAACACGCACTGGCCGATACGGCCATACCCGTTGATCGCGATGCGAAATGGCTTGGCGTTGCTCATCAGGCGTCCAGCAGTTCCGCAGCCACTTCCAGAATGTTGTCGACGGTGAAGCCGAATTCCTTGAACAGCTCGCCGGCGGGTGCGGACTCACCGAAGGTGGTCATGCCCACAACGCGGCCGTCCAGGCCCACATACTTGTACCAGTAGTCGGCAATGCCGGCTTCGATGGCGATGCGGTTGGTGACGTCCAGCGGCAGCACCTGCTGCTTGTACTCGGCGCTCTGGGCGTCGAAGGTGTCGGTGGACGGCATGGACACTACACGAACCTTGTTGCCCTGCTCCCGCAGCTTGGCGGCGGTGTCTTGGGCCAGGCCCACTTCGGAACCGGTGGCAATGAGGATCAGATCCGGGGTGCCGTCGCTGTCGGACAGGATGTACGCGCCTTTGGCGACATCCGCCAGCTGCTGGGCATCACGCTGCTGGTGCGGCAGGCCCTGGCGGGAGAAGACCATGGCGGTGGGGCCATCTTTGCGCTCCAGCGCGGCTTTCCAGGCCACTGCGGATTCCACGGTGTCGGCCGGGCGCCAGGTGCTCATGTTCGGGGTGGTGCGCAGGCTGGCCAGCTGTTCGATGGGCTGGTGCGTGGGGCCGTCTTCGCCCAGACCGATGGAGTCGTGGGTGAACACATAGATGGAGCGCTGCTTCATCAGTGCCGCCATGCGCACGGCATTACGGCAGTACTCCATGAAGATCAGGAAGGTGGCGCCGTAGGGCACGTAGCCACCGTGCAGGGCGATGCCGTTCATGATGGCGGCCATGCCGAACTCGCGCACACCGTAATAGATGTAGTTGCCGCTGGCGTCTTCTTTGGTGACGCCTTTGGAGCCGCCCCAGATGGTGAGGTTGGAGCCGGCCAGGTCGGCGGAGCCGCCCAGCAGTTCCGGCAGCAGCGGGCCGTAGGCGTTCAGGGTGTTCTGGGAGGCCTTACGGCTGGCAACGGTTTCGCCCTTGTCCTGACACTCCTGGATGTAGGCCTGGGCCTTCGCGGAGAAATCGGCAGGCAGGTCACCGGCCATGCGGCGATTGAACTCGGCCGCCAGTTCCGGCTCGGCTTTCGCGTAGGCCGCAAACTTCTCGTTCCATGCACTTTCCGCAGCGGCGCCTTTTTCTTTGGCATTCCACTCAGCATAGATCTCTGACGGCACCTCAAACGCACCGTGGGCCCAGCCCAGCTGTTCGCGGGTCAGGGCAATCTCGTCGTCACCCAGCGGGGCGCCGTGGCAATCTTCTTTACCCTGCTTGTTGGGGGAACCGAAACCGATGATGGTCTTGCAGCAGATCATGGTGGGCTGATCGGCGTTTGCGCGGGCCGCTTCGATGGCAGCGCGCACGGCGTCGGCGTCGTGGCCGTCAACGGCGGGAATGACCTGCCAGCCGTAGGACTCGAAACGCTTGGGGGTGTCGTCAGTGAACCAGCCTTCCACTTCACCGTCGATGGAGATGCCGTTGTCGTCGTAGAAGCAGATCAGCTTGCCCAGACCCAGAGTACCGGCCAAGGATGCAACTTCGTGGGAGATGCCTTCCATCAGGCAGCCGTCACCCAGGAAGGTGTAGGTGTAGTGATCCACGATGTCATGGCCGGGACGGTTGAACTGTGCCGCCAGCGCTTTCTCCGCCAGGGCAAAACCGACCGAGTTGGCAAAACCCTGCCCCAGGGGACCGGTGGTGGTTTCAACGCCCGGGGTGTAACCGTATTCCGGATGGCCCGGTGTCTTGGAGTGCAGCTGACGGAAATTTTTCAGGTCATCAATGGAGACGTCGTACCCGCTCAGGTGCAGCAGGGAGTACTGCAGCATGGAGCCGTGTCCGTTGGACAGCACGAAGCGGTCGCGGTTTGCCCACTGCGGGTTGGCCGGGTTGTGGTTCAGATAATCGTTCCACAGAACCTCGGCGATATCCGCCATACCCATGGGCGCACCCGGGTGGCCGGATTTGGCTTTCTGAACCGCATCCATGCTCAGCGCGCGAATGGCGTTGGCGAGATCTTTACGAGAGGGCATCGACGTTTCTCCAGTGCTTTATCGGGAAAAATAGAACTGCGCAAAAATAAGGCGCGTATTTTCGCCGATTAGTGTGTGCCGGAGCAAATCGGGTTTCCCGAAACAGGCCAACTTTCGGGAATGCCAAATCTATATCAATATTTTTTGATATGGCTATTGATTGACCAGCCGAACCCTCCTAAACTTGCCCACCATGACATCCATGAACGCACACGCCGCCGATCTGTCCTCCGTGGACGCCCTGGCCCCGATCTACAAAGCGAGCGGGGATCCGCTGCGCCTGGAGATTCTGCGCGTGCTGCGCCGTGACACTTTCGGGGTGCTGGAGCTGAGCCAGCTGTTCGAAATGCGCCAGTCCGGCATGAGCCACCACCTCAAGGTGATGCACAAGGCCGGACTGCTGGAGCCCCAGCGGGAAGGCAACGCGATTTTCTACCGCCGCCCCCTGAGCCTGGACAGCGACAAACTGACAGACCAGACCATTCGGCAGATTTTCGAGACCGTGGATCTGGTGTCTCT
>JAEPMM010000158.1 GCA_017643965.1 Marinobacter sp. | reverse complement strand
GGGCCGCTGGCTCTATCATCTGATGAGTCCTTTCGAGACCGCCAGCAAAGCCGCCATCGGCGGGAATCTCCGCACCTTCCTGCTGCAACGACACCTGATCATCGACCATCTGATCGACCAGGCCATCGTCGAGGACGGCGTTGATCAGGTGCTGGAAATTGCCTGCGGCATGTCCCCACGGGGCATCCGCCTGCGGGAAAAGCACCCCACCCTGACCATGGTGGAGGCGGATCTGCCGGACATGGCGACCCGTAAGGCTGCCAGACTGCTGGCGGCGGGCCGCCTTGGCGAGCGTCACCAGGTGACCCCGATTGATATTCTCGCGGATTCCGGGGATCACACCCTGGAAGCGGTGATCGCCCGCGCCTTCGACAATTCCAAACCTATCGTGGTGATCACCGAGGGCCTGACCAGCTATTTCTCCCTTGAGGTGGTCACCGGCTTCTGGCAACGACTGGCCCGCGCCCTGGCCATCCGCCCCGGCTCGCTGTACCTCTCCGAAAGCTACCTGATGCCGCAGCAACCGCTGCTCCGCTCATCCCTGAAAGCCTTGGGCGGCATGCTGGGCACCATGACCCGCAGCCAGGTCAGTTTCCATTTCGACAATGACCAGCAGGCCCACCACCACTTCCGCGACTGCGGATTTCCCTCGGTGCGGGTGTACAACCCGACGGAGTTTTACGGCCTGCTGCCGATTCCTGAAAGCCGGCATGATCCGATGGTTCGAGTTGTTGGGGCCCGGGTCTGAGCTGTCGTGGTTTGATCGGTTTTAGCCGGCATTGCTTGGTGCAGGGCCTTTGTTGGTGGCCCTGCCAAAAAACCGCTACGAGCCCCCCTCCGGGGTCCAGCCAGCAATCGCAGATTGCTGTCGTTCGGCTGCGCATGAAGCTTCGCTTCAAATTCGCTTGCCTCACCCATGTGCGCTTCTCTCCGGCCATCCATGGCCTCCGAAATTTTTTGGCAAGGCTACCAACAAAGGCCTGATAGCTCACAGTTATCCCAAGAGCAATGTAGGTCGGATTAGCGACGCGTAATTCGACAAAAGGTATCAGCATGGGCAACGGTGTCGGATTAGGCTGCGCTAATCCGACCTACGATTCTGGAAAGTTCAGTAGTTGATTTATCGTTGGAGTATGGGGTGGTTGGGGTTGCCCCCTCCCAAAAATGTGCGGAGCCAGGGATGGCGGAGCCCAAGCGCACATGGATGTGCTTGTAGCGTTTTTTGGGAGGGGGCAACCCCAACCACCATCCCCAAAACCATCAGGCTACAGAAAACAGAAAGCAACCAAGCTCAAACATCCCGCCGCATTTCCGACGGAATGGGAAAGTCCGGCATGCCAGGCCGATCACCACGTCCCTTGCGGAACTGGCGCAGCTGGAACACGTAGGCCAGCACCTGAGCAATGGCCATGTACAGGCCATCCGGAATCTCGCCGCCGATGTCGGTGTTGTGATACACCGCCCGTGTCAGCGGCGGCGTCCGCAAGATTTCCACCTTGTTCTCGCGGGCAATCTCCATGATCTTGAAGGCCACCTGGTCGGCCCCTTTCGCCACCACAATGGGCGCCGCCATGGATTTCTGGTCGTACTTCAGCGCCACAGCGTAATGTGTCGGGTTGGTGATGACCACATCCGCACCCGGAACATCCTGCATCATCCGGCGCTGGGCCATTTCCCGCTGCAACTGACGGATACGGCCCTTGACCTCCGGTTTGCCTTCGGTGTCCTTGTACTCGTCCTTGACCTCCTGTTTGGTCATCCGCAGCTTCTTCTGGTGGTCGAAGATCTGGAAAGGTACGTCGATGGCCGCGATGATGATGGTGGCCGCCGACAGAACGAAGAAGCTCCAACCCAGGGTCCACAGCACGTGCTCCATGGCCGGGACCGTCGGCTCCTCGGCAATGCTCAGCAAGTCGTCGGTGCGCAGGTTGAGTATCAGGATGGCCACCGCCAGCACCAGGCCCACTTTCAGGATGGCCTTGACCAGCTCGATCAGGGAGCGCAGGGAGAACATCCGCTTCAGGCCCTTGATGGGGTCCATGCGATTGAGTTTGGGGGCAATGGCTTTGCCACTGAACAGCAGCCCGCCGATGCCGATGGAGCCGGCAATGGCGGCAATCAGCAGCACAAGCAGAATGGGAGACAGCGCAAAGGCCGCCTCCTTGGCCGAGGCGATCAGCTGTACACTCATATGGCGGGTGTCGAAGATGGCGGAGCGTTCCAGCACGAAGCTGTCCCGCATGATGCCCTCCAGCGACGCGCCCAGGCTGCTGCCAAACATCAGCAGGCCACCGGCGCCGGCCATCAGCACGGCCATGGTGGCCAGCTCCTTGGAGCGGGCTGTCTGGCCATCCTCTCGGGCTTTTTCGAGCCTTCGGGGGGTGGCCTCCTCGGTTTTTTCCTGACTGTTGTCGTTTTCTTCGGCCATCAGGGCTGCCCCTGCAGGTTTCTCATGAACTCAAACGTTTCCCGGGTGTACTGATCGAAGTGCGGCAGAAAGTTGGCGTGCAGCACCCAGATGGAGAAGAGTCCAAAAATCAGGCCAATCGGGAAACCAAGGGCAAAAATATTCATCTGCGGTGCCGCGCGGGTCATGACCCCGAACGCGATGCTCACGATCAGCACCGCTGACACCGCCGGCAGGGCCAGCAGCATGGCGGAGACGAACATCCAGCTGATGCGGTGCGCCAGCTCCCAGACGCCCTCCTGCCCCAAACCTCCAAAACCGATGGGCAGAGTGCGGAAACTTTCAATAAAGACCTCGAACATCACCAGGTGGCCATTCATGGCCAGAAACAACAGCGTGATGGTGATGGTGTAAATCTGCGACAGCACGGGTACGTTGACGCCGTTGGCGGGATCCACCATCGAGGCGAAGCCCAGCCCCATCTGCATCGCGATCATCTGCCCGGCCACCACGAAGAGTTGCCAGAGCGCGGTCATGGCGAAGCCCATGCCGATGCCGATCAGGATCTGCTGCAGGGTGATCACCACGGCGTCTGCACTCAGGGCGTCAACCTGAGGCACGGGGGGAATCATGGGCACGATCAGTATGGTCATCAGAATGGCGAGCCCGAGACGGACCCGGGTGGGCACCAGCTGGGTGCCGAAAATGGGAATCACCATCATGAAGCTGGCCAGCCGGAACAGCGGCCACAGATGCTGGCCCGCCCACTGGCCGATCAGATCAGCACTGAGTTCGGTCGGCATCATGGGTTAGCCAATGATGTAGGGAATACTGGATATCAGGCGTTGCGCATGATCAAGCAGCTTGGTCAGCATCCACGGCCCGGCCACAATGATGACAATAAGGGTTACCAGCAGCCGCGGCAGAAAGCTCAGGGTCTGTTCGTTGATCTGGGTGGCGGCCTGGAAGGTGCTGACCACAAGACCGATCACCAGGCCCGGGCCGATAATCACCGAAGACAACAGCACAATCATCCACAGCGCTTCGCGCAAAATGTCAATAACGGTTCCCGGTGTCATAAGCGACTCCCTAGAGGCCGTAACTGGCGGCCAGCGTACCCATGATCAGCGCCCAGCCGTCCACCAGTACAAACAGCATGATCTTGAACGGCAGCGAGATAATGATGGGCGAGAGCATCATCATACCCATCGCCATCAGCACGCTGGCCAGCACCATGTCGATGATCAGAAAGGGTATGAACAGGATAAACCCGATCTGGAACGCTGTCTTCAGCTCACTGGTGACAAACGCCGGCAGCAGCACCCAGAATGACACATCCTCCGGTGAGTCGTACTGTTCATCAGCCAGGCGCATGAACAACCCGAGATCGCTCTCCCGGGTCTGCGCCAGCATAAATTCGCGGAACGGCAGGCTGGCCCGTTCCACCGCCTCCAGCGAGGTAACCTCTTCCGCCAGGTACGGCTGCAGGCCCACTCGGTTGGCCTCTTCCAGCACCGGTTTCATGATGAAAATGCTGAGAAACAGCGCCAGACCCAGCAGGATCTGGTTGGAGGGTGTCGCCTGCAACCCCAATGCCTGCCGCAGGATGGAAAACACGATGATGATGCGGGTAAAGGAGGTCATCATCATCAGCATCGCCGGCAGGAACGTCAGCGCCGTCATCAACGCCAGGATCTGCAGGGTGACCGAATATTCCTCGACCCCCTGCTCTTCTCCCGGGGTCATGGTGAAGGCGGGGATGCCGGGCAGATCGGCCAGCGCCGCCGGGCTCCAGCCACACAGCAGGATCAGCGGCAGCAGCGCAAGGGCGCGTTTCAGGAGAAGCGGACTCATGGATCAGTCTCCCTTCGTGGAACGGGATGTCCACGACTTGCCGATCATGCCCTGAAGCCGGCGGGCAAATTCGCTGGACCCGGTCTGATCGGGGGTCACCACAGGCTCATCGAAGACCTGCAGGGTGCGGATCGTTGAGGGCGTAATTCCGACCAGAATCTGCTGGCCACCCACCTCAATCAGGGCAATGCGTTCGCGAGCGCCCAGCGCCATCACCGAGACCACCTTGATGGCCTGGTTGTTCATACCGGTCATGCCGTTCATGCGGCGGATGATCCAGGCACACCCGTAAATGATGGCAATGACGGCCAGCAGGCCGCCGCCGAGACTCAACATGGTGGCCAGGGTGTCCGGCGCGCTGGCCGTCTCTTCCCGGGCCGGGGCTGCTTCCGCCATAGCCAACACCGGAAGCAGGCCGACAATTAACGCCGAGACCCTGTTTCGTAACCGGGGCCGGAGGGGGCGTGGCTGCCAGCCCATCTTACTTCTGCAGCCGTTTGATGCGTTCGCCCGGGCTGATCACGTCGGTGAGACGGATACCGAACTTCTCGTTCACCATCACCACTTCGCCATGGGCGATCAGGGTGCCGTTGACCAGAACATCCAGCGGCTCACCGGCCAGACGATCCAGTTCAATCACTGAGCCCTGATTCAGTTGCAGCAGATTGCGGATGGGAATCTGGGTGTTGCCCACTTCCATGGAGATGGTTACCGGAATATCGAGAATGACATCCAGATCCGGTGCCGGGCCGCTGCCCTGGGAAATTTTGGACGATTCCTCGAACTCCTCCATGGGTGCGGCGCGAACACCGGAACCACTGTCCTCGCCGTCGCCAGCGGACTCGGCTTCCGCCATGGCCGCCGCCCATTCGTCCTCACTGGAGCTCTCGTCGTCACCGGTCTCCTCAATGGCGGCTTCCCACTCGGCAGCGAGTTTTTCGTCTTCGCTGAGTTCCTGGTCGTCTTTCTTGTTGTCGTCGTCAGCCATTGCGTCCCACCTTCAGTTGTTTCTTGACCTTGGGCCCCGTGGCCCGCTCATGAATTCTCAGTGCCAGTTTCCCGTCACGGGTACCCATGGTGGCTTTGTACACCGGTATCCCGTTGGCGGTCACCGTCAGAAATTCGGGTATCTCCACCGGGATGATGTCGCCGGCCTTCAGTTTTGCAATGTCGCGGAGCGAGATCCTTCGCCGGCAGACCATCGAATTAACCGGGACGCTCACGTCCTTGATGTCTTCCTGCAGGGCATTCACCCAGCGTTCGTCGACGTCGTCTATGTCGCTCTGAACCCCGGCATCCAGCACATCGCGGATGGGCTCGATCATGGAGTACGGCAGCGCCATGTGCAGCTCACCACCGCCGCCATCAAGTTCGATGTGGAAGGTGCTGACCACCACCACTTCGCTGGGGCTGACGATGTTGGCCATGGCCGGATTGACTTCCGAGCTGAGGTATTCGAAATCGACTTTCAGCACCGCGTGCCAGGCTTCCTTCATGTCGTGAAAGACCTGGTTGAGCACCATCTGCACGATACGGGTTTCGGTGGGGGTGAACTCACGCCCTTCAATCTTGGCGTGACGGCCCTCGCCGCCGAAGAAGTTGTCGACCAGCTTGAACACCAGTTTGGCGTCCAGTACGAACAGCGATGTGCCGCGCAGCGGCCGGATCTTGCAGAGATTGAGACTGGTGGGCACGTACAGGGTGTGGATGTATTCGCCGAACTTCATGATCTGCACGCCGCCGGTGGACACGTCGGCGTTGCGGCGCAGCAGATTGAACAGGCTGATGCGGGTGTAACGGGCAAACCGCTCGTTGATCATCTCCAGGGTGGGCATGCGTCCACGAACGATCCGATCCTGGCTGGCCAGGTCGTAGGACTTTATACCGGCCTCGTCGGTTTCCTCATAGGTATCGATGTCCCCGTCATCCACACCGTGGAGAAGGGCATCGATTTCATCCTGTGACAGTAAGTCCTGCATACGTTTTCCTGCCCTGACAAGCCGCCCGTTACCGGGGCCTTATGATGCTTTTCATTGAACGACAAAATTCCGGAACAATACCTGTTTCAGAGGGGGCTCACCCTCCTGCTCCAGCACCCGGTTGATGGTGGTCAGCATGCTCTCGGCCAGTGCCGCCCTGCCCTCCGGGGTCTGCAATTCCATGAAGTCACTGTTACCCAGCAGACTGACCAGCTGGCTGCGAATCAACGGCATATGCAGCTCGGCCGCAGCCAGGGTCTGGGGGTTATCGCCCTCGAGCGAGACATACACCTGGGCGTAGCGCTGACGCCCGCCGCCCTCGGCCTGAACGGTGGTAACCAGCGCTTTCTCGATGTCGATGTAGACACTCGGTGTAAACACCTCCGCGGCTTCCTGCGGGGCCTCCTCACCGTCGGAGATGCCCGGCAATCCGCCACCGAGAAACCACAGCGTGCCAACAACTGACAGCCCCACCGCAAGCACGATCACCAGTGCCAACAGGATGATCTGTTTGAGCTTGCCTTTTTTTGCGGGTGGAGCCGCGGGGGTCGTGTTTTCTGCCATAACCTGCGATTCGCCAGAAATCCGTCATCCGGATGGTGTATTGGGTCCTTACGGAGTCATCAAGCAAAGGACGGGCCAAAAGGCCAAATTGCCCGATTCAGAACAGCAGTTTAGCGTTGTGGGGAGGGATGGGCAAAGGAGAATAAAGCACGGGGCCCGAAGGCCCCGTCAGGCAGGTCAGGCAAAAATATCGATTTCACCTTTCCAGGTAAGATCCAGGCCGCCGGACGCAACGTCCAGTTCATCCTGAGCGGATCCCGCCAGGTCGGAATCCGGGGTATTGCCGGCGTTACCGGATTCACCGCCCGCATCCTGGCCATCTGCCTGTTGCTGCGGCGAATCGGCCACATCAAAGTGCTCGAGTGACAACCCGTGTTCACTGAGCATGTCCCTTAGCCGGTGGCTGTGCAGTTCGAGCTGGTCCCGTACCGCGGGGTTGGCGGAGTGAACGGTGATGTTGGCCTGCTCATGCTGGACCTGCACCCGAACCTCCATGGGCCCCATGTCCGGCGGCGTGAGATGAATCTCTGCCACCGACAGTTTGTTGGCC
>JAEPMM010000038.1 GCA_017643965.1 Marinobacter sp. | reverse complement strand
GTCTTTTTTCTTAAAGGATGTCGACAGGGGGCCGTTAAGCAATTCAGTAGGGCGGCTACCCCAAACAAACGGGACGGGAGCCAGACCTCTTTCAAATGAAACAGAATCGTTTTTAGGAGAAGCATTATGGCTCTCGGCATCAACACCAACGTCGCATCACTGAACGCTCAAAACCAGCTGAACCGCTCACAGAGTTTGTCTGACCAGGCACTTCAGCGTCTGTCCTCTGGCCTGCGCATCAACTCGGCCAAAGACGACGCCGCCGGCCTGGCGATTTCTACCCGCTTTGACACCCAGATTCGTGGCTTGAGCGTTGCTCAGCGTAACGCCAACGACGGCATCTCCATGGTGCAGACCGCTGAAGGCGGCCTGAACGAGACCGTGGGCAACCTTCAGCGGATCCGCGAGCTGGCCGTACAGGCCGCCAACGGTTCCAACACCGACGAAGACCGTGCACTGCTTCAGGCAGAAGTCGATCAGCGTCTGGAAGAGATCACCCGTATCTCTACGGACACCCAGTTCAACGGACAGAGTGTGCTCGACGGCCAGCTGAACAGTGGCGCCGCGGTGTCCTTCCAGGTGGGCGCTAACGCCGGCCAGACCATTGAGGTTTCCTTCGATCAGGACATGTCCGCCTCGGGCCTGTCGGTGGCTGCGCTCGATATCAGCACCGCCAGTGGCGCCTCTGCGGCCCTGGACACTCTGGATACTGCTCTGGACACCGTAAACTCGTTCCGGTCCGACCTGGGTGCTGTTCAGAACCGCTTTGAAAGCACCATCAACAACCTGGCGACCAACATCGAGAACCTGAGCGCCTCCAACAGCCGGATCGTGGATGCAGACTTTGCGGCCGAAACCGCCAAGCTCTCCAAGGCGAACGTGTTGCAGCAGGCTGGTATCTCTGTACTGGCACAGGCTAACGCCCGGCCGAACCAGGTTCTGTCCCTCCTGCAGTAATTGGGGCATCACGGCAAAGCTACCCCTCCCATGGGGTAGCTTCTCGCCGTTAGAAGGTAGCGGGGTGAGCTATGAATGACGTGAACCTTAATAGCCCGGATCTGAAGCTGGTCCGCTCCAGTGAGCAAGCTCCGGCTCGGGCGTCTGCGTCACCTCAGATCGAAGGCAGCAATGCTTCCGCTCAGTCGTTTGTATCATCTGCTGGTCGGCCAGCACCCATCCAGTCCCTTGGTGTCCAGGATCCTTCGAAAGCGGAAAGGCTTGAAAGTCGGAACGAGGCACAGCGGGAAGCATTGGATGAAGCGGTCTCCCGTCTGAACGATTATGTCCAGACGGTCCAGCGGGATCTGCAGTTCGAAGTGAACAACGACATCGGCCAGACCATCGTGCGTGTGGTGGATCAGGAAACCCGGGAAGTTGTGCGACAGATCCCTGATGAGGTAGCGTTGAGGTTGGCAGAAAACTTGCAGCAGGATGAACCGCTGACGTTATTCAACGCAAAAGTGTAAAACCTTGCCGGTTTGAGCTTGGCTTGAATAATGGCATTTCAGCACCGCCGCCCCCTGAAAGGGCCGGCGGTGTTCTGCTTTCAGCGTTCGGGTTTTACGTCCTGTTACAAAAACAGGGTCCGATAGGGCAAAGTTTTGCCGCTCGGTGCCGATAAACAGATACACGGTTAATTCAGCCTTTCAGGAGGCACGGTCATGGCATCAATCACATCATTAGGCGCGGGTTCCGGCATTTTCAGTGCCGACCTGCTCGATCAGCTGGTCAATGCTGAACGCCGGCCGACCGCAGTTCGCCTTGATCAGCGCCAGCAGCGCACGGAAACCCGCATTTCCGCCTACGGAGCGATTCGCAGCGCGATGGAAGAAATGCGTGCTTCCATGGAAAAGCTGAGCAGCCCTGAGGGCATGAAGGCGTTTTCCTCCAGCTCATCCAACGAGAGCGTGGCAGGGGTTTCGGTGGATGCACTGAGCGCCAGCCGCGGTTCCTACAGCCTGAATGTGACTCAGCTTGCGCAATCGCAGTCGCTGGCCTCCGGAGTATTTGCGGATCGTGATACCACCACCGTAGGCACCGGCACCCTGACGTTCGATGTGGGTGGCGTGACAACCAACATCACCGTGGACGGCAGCAACAACACACTTGAGGGCCTGGCGGCATCCATAAACGACGCCAACGCCGGGGTTTCTGCCGGGGTGGTGGATACCGGGTCCGGCTTCCGCCTGGTGTTGTCGGCAGAGGAATCCGGCCTTGAGAATGCCGTACAGGTATCGGTAACCGACAGCGATGGTAACAACACAGATGCCGGTGGCCTCAGCCAGTTCGCGTTCAACGGCACGGCCAGTAACCTTGAGGAAACTGTCGAGGCCAAAAATGCGCAACTGGAGATCAATGGCATCGCGGTCAGCCGGCCCACCAACTCGGTTGAGGGAGTGATTGACGGCGTTACGTTCGACCTTAAATCAGTAGGGACCTCCGCCGTTACGATCCAGCGGGATGCGGAAGCCGTTGCCAGCAACGTGCAGGCTTTTGTGGACAAGTTCAATGCGTTCCAGGACGTAATCAAGAAAGTCTCCGGCTTCGACGCGGAGTCTGGCCGTGGCGCGGTTCTTACGGGTGACTCCACGGTTCGCAATATTCAAAGCGACTTGCGCCGAATGCTGACAGAGATTCCCCCGGGGCTGGAGAATTCCCCGATTCGAATGCTGGCGGATGTGGGGATCAAGACAGATCCGAGCACCGGCAAGCTGGAATTTGATCAGGCTCGTTTCACAGAGCAACTCGAGGCGTTCCCGGAGGCCATGACCTCGTTGTTTGCAGAGAAAGATGGTGTTGAGGGGATTGCCGAGCGCACGGTTAACGTAGTGACCAACTTTCTGGCCAGCGATGGCGTTCTGGCCGCACGAACCGAGGGGCTGAACGAAGATCTGGAAAAAATCCAGGAGCAGCGTGATCGCCTGGAAATGCGTTTGCAATCACTGGAGGAGCGGTTGTTCAATCAGTTTTCTGCCGCCGATTCACTCATCGCAAGGTTGAACAGCACGGGTGACTTTGTCAGCCAGCAATTGGCAGCGCTGGCGCCCAGAAACAATGAGCGCTAGTCTGAACAGGACAGTTAAGGGGTTATAGCATGAACGGTCTTCAGCAATATCAGAGAATCAACACCCAGACCAGCATCACCGATGCTGACCCTCATAAGTTGATTCAGCTGCTGTACAGCGGTGCGCTGGAGCGCATCAATATGGCCAAGGCAAAAATGCAGGCCAACGATCATCAGGCCAAGGGCACGCTGATCGTCAAGGTGATCGACATCGTGGCTGGCCTGCGCAGCTTCCTGGACAAAGAGCAGGGTGGTGAGCTGGCCGAGCGGCTGGATGCCCTCTATGACTATATGGAGCGGACGTTGTGGGAAGCGAACGTTCACAACGATCTGTCCAAACTCGACGAAGTCGCCAACCTTCTGCGCTCCATCAAGGAAGGCTGGGATGGCATCCGAGAGGAAGTCGTCAACCAGCAACAGGCCGTTTAAGCCGGCTCTGCGATAACAATGGCCCGATATCCGGGCCATTTTTCTGTCTCGACAGCTATACTTTCTACACGTCTCCGGATTCGGGCAGGGCCCTTGTTGCACATGTCTCGTTATCGGTCTCCGTGGTTTGCCTGGTTTTTTGGCGCAGTGCTTGTCACGGCAACGTCCTTTGCCCGGGCGGAACCCTCCCACGCGACTTTTTCCATTCCCGATGTCTGGCCCTGGGCCTACGAAGCCGACAATGGCGAGAAGCACGGCAGCCTGATCAGGCTGGCGGATCGGCTGTCCGAGATCTCGGGCATTCCGGTTCGCACCGAGTTGCGACCGCTGCGGCGGGTTATTCTTGAGATTACCTCTGGTGATGTCGGTTTCACCTTCCTGTTTCAGAGCCCGGAACTGGATAAAAAAGCCGTGCCAGTGCTCAAGGTGTTAAACATCAACCTGTTGCTGCTGGCGGCGGCGGATACCAAGTACCCACTGAACCTGAATGCGCTGGCCAGCCAGCGGGTGGCCTACATTCGTGGCACTTACCTCGGCGAGGAATTCGAGGGCAACGCGGACATCGTCAAGGTGCCGGTTAACAGCGTTGGCCAGGCCATCGAGCTGTTAATGATGGGGCGCATCGCCGCCATCCTTGCCAGCGATCACAATATTCTTCGAACCATTGAGTCGCGGGATCTGAAATTCCGCCAATTCCGCTATCAACAGCATGTGCGGGGCCAGCCGGCCATGCTATACCGCTCCCACACCGGCAGCGACCCGGTCCACGCGGACAAGTTCGCCCGCGCTCTGGAGGTCATGGCCGAGAGTGGTGAGCTGAAAGAGATCTTTTTCGGCCAGGCTGAGCAAGCGCCGGGTTCACGACGTTTTGCCCAATAGCCATTACTCCCGCGCTCCCGTACAATATGCGCCTTATTTTACTGACCCCGATTTCAGGATTTGGAGCAAGGGTATGTCTGATATCAAAAAGGTGGTGCTGGCTTATTCCGGTGGCCTGGATACGTCTGTAATTGTTCGCTGGCTGCAGGACACCTACAACTGTGAGGTGGTCACCTTTACCGCCGACATCGGCCAGGGCGAGGAAGTTGCGCCGGCGCGCGCCAAGGCCGAAGCCTTGGGTGTGAAGGAAATCTACATCGAGGATTTGCGCGAGGAGTTCGTGCGGGATTACGTGTTCCCGATGTTCCGAGCCAACACCATCTACGAGGGCGAGTACCTGCTGGGCACCTCCATCGCTCGTCCGCTGATTGCCAAGCGCCTGATCGACATTGCCAATGAAACCGGTGCAGACGCCATCTCCCACGGCGCCACCGGCAAGGGGAACGATCAGGTACGGTTCGAGCTGGGTGCCTACGCACTCAAGCCGGGCGTCAAGGTGATTGCGCCGTGGCGTGAGTGGGATCTGAACTCCCGTGAGAAACTGCTGAAGTACTGTGAAGAGCGCAACATTCCGGTGGAAATGAAGAAGGGCAAGTCCCCTTACTCCATGGATGCCAACCTGCTGCACATTTCCTACGAGGGCATGAACCTTGAGGATCCCTGGGCGGAAGCCGAGGAAGACATGTGGCGCTGGAGCGTGTCTCCGGAAGCCGCGCCGGATCAGCCCACCTACGTGGAGCTGACCTACCGCAAGGGTGACGTGGTTGCCATCGACGGTCAGGAAATGAAAGCCCACGTGGTGCTGGAAACCCTGAACAAGATGGCGGGTGCCAACGGCATCGGGCGTCTGGACATCGTTGAGAACCGTTACGTGGGCATGAAGTCCCGCGGCTGCTATGAGACTCCGGGCGGCACTATTCTTCTGCGTGCGCACCGTGCCATCGAGTCCATCACCCTGGATCGGGAAGTGGCTCACCTGAAGGACAGCATCATGCCGCGCTATGCGGAAGTGATCTACAACGGCTACTGGTGGTCGCCGGAGCGGGAAGCGCTGCAGGCGTTGATCGACCAGACCCAGCACTACGTCAACGGTACCGTGCGCCTGAAGCTGTACAAGGGCAATGTGGACGTGGTTGGCCGTAAGTCTGACGACTCCCTGTTTGACGAGAAGATCGCCACCTTTGAGGAAGATCAGGGTGCCTACGATCAGAAGGACGCGGAAGGCTTCATCAAGCTCAACGCCCTGCGCCTGCGCATTGCCGCCGGCAAAGGCCGCAAGCTCTGATCTGAGCGGATTCTGTCAGAACCGCCCGCAAGCGCCCGGAACTTTCCGGGCGTTTTTTTATGCCTAGAGTTTTGTTTGCCCAATAAAAAAGCCAGCTCATGTGAGCTGGCTTGAAGACAAATCTCAAGGAACGAACGAAAGTGCCTGAAAAATTCGTTAATCCGGTGAACTCGTTTCCCATACGGCGGCGGAGGTACTACACGGCTCCTCCGCCAATGGGCGGATACTGCTTGAATCCACAATTGCAGAATAGGGCTTTCGCGCCGGAGAGTCTGTTTGTTAAGTGTGTTCAGGTGTTACCGAATGTGTTGTCGGATTACGCTTTGCTAATCCGGCCGACGAGGAGTGTGGTGCTGGTTTGTCGGATCACGCTGCGCTGATCCGACCTACGGTGAGCTGAGGTGGTATTTGTAGGTCGGATTAGGCCCGCAGGGCCGTAATCCGACAGGCCAATCAGGCGCTGGCCTTCAACTCTGGCACCGTCTCAGTAAAACGCCGGGTCTCATAGGCGTCCACCAACCCCTGAACAGCCGCGCGCTCCACGTCCTGCACACCGGGGGTGCCATTCTGGGCGTCGGATTTGCACAGCACCATGCCCGCCTCCACAGAAATATAGCCGGCGGTGGTTTTCAGGGCCTTGTGGTTGATGCCATCAAACACCCGCCGGAACGCGGTGGTGGTGCAGTTATCGCTGGTGGGGAAATAGGCCACGATGGCGTACTGGTTGTCGCCCACCCGGCACAGGGCGTCCATGGGGCGGATCAGGTGGCTCAGGCGGCGGGCAATGCCGATGGCCAGCTCGCTCATCACTGACGGTGGATGTTTGCGCTTCAGTTCGTGCCAGTTACGGATGCCGCACAACACGTAGGCGGTAGAACCATTGCGGGATTCGGCGTGGCGTAGGGTTTTTCCCAGGCGTTCGCGGGCGTATTTGTTGTTGCACAGCCCGGTTTCCAGATCAATGATGTTGGTAGCTTCCAGCTCCCGGTTGTTTTCGATCAGCAGGGAATTGGCCCGCAGCAGGGTGTTTTGCCGGTCCGCCATCCGGTCAGCGGCGAAAATCCGGGGAATCAGTTGCTTGGTCATGTCAGACTTGTAGATGAAATCGTCCACGCCCCGGTCAAAGGCCTCTGACAGCGCCTCCACGCTCTCACGGGCGGTCAGCAGAATAACGTAGGTGTAATGGTTGTCCTGCTCGTCCTGCTGTCGCACCTGGTCGGTCAGTTCCAGCCCGTCCATTTCCGGCATCAGCCAGTCAGCAATCAGCACGCTCACCGGGCGCTGTTCGATCAGTGCCAGGGCCGCCGGCGCGTTGTTGGCAATGCGCACGTCGCGGTAACCGGCATTCTTCAGGGTGCGGCCAACCACCATGCTGCTGAACTTCGCGTCGTCTACTACGAGGATGGGGAGATCCAGATTTGGCATTGTTATCTACTTTTAACCAGTCCATTGTCAGATGCGGTAAGGTGCGGGTCTTGCTATGCTTTGCCCTTATTTTACAGGCCAGAGTATACCCCTAACGGAATTCGGAGAATAACGACCATGCCCTCTTTTGACATAGTTTCAGAAATCGATATGCACGAAGTGACCAACGCGGTGGATCAGGCCAAAAAAGATCTCGCGACTCGCTGGGATTTCAAGAATGTCGAGGCGACGATCGAGCACGACGACAAGGGCATTACCATCAGCGCCGAGCAGGAATTCCAGCTGGAGCAGCTGATGGACATGCTGCGGATGGCCTTCGCCAAACGCAAGATCGACGCCCGCGCCCTTTCCGAAGACGGCGAAAGCAAGTCCGGCAAGCTGGTCAAGCAGCACCTGCTGCTGAAGCAGGGCATCGAAACCGATATGGCCAAGAAGATCGTCAAGCTGATCAAGGAAGCCAAGCTGAAGGTTCAGGCCAGCATTCAGGGCGACAAGGTGCGGGTGACCGGCAAGAAGCGCGATGATCTGCAAACGGCCATCGCCCTGCTGAAAGAAACCGAGCTGGAGATTCCTCTGCAGTTCAATAATTTCCGCGACTGATCCGGAGGCTGCACCATCGAATCCGGAACCCGCCTGGCCTTGTTCAGGGACGCACTCCACACCTACACCCGCTGGCAGGTTATTGCGCTGCTGTTCCTCGGATTCTCCGCAGGCCTGCCGTTTCTGCTGGTGTTCTCCACGCTGAATGCGCGGCTGGCGGATGTGGGGGTGGAGACCGCCACCATCGGTTTCTTCAGCTGGCTGGGCATTACCTATTCCATCAAGGTGTTCTGGGCGCCGATTGTGGACCGGCTCAAACTGCCGCTACTCGATCGGTTGTTGGGTAAGCGCCGTAGCTGGATTCTGCTGGCCCAGGCAGGGATCGCAACCGGGCTGTACCTGATGGCTCACGTGGATGCGATCACGGCCCCGGAAATGATGGCCCTGTGCGGGCTGCTGGTGGCATTCTCCTCCGCCACCCAGGATGTGGCCATTGACGCCTACCGCATCGAGATCGCCGAGGAGCGTCTGCAGGCAGCCCTGGCGGCAACCTACATCTTTGGTTATCGGCTGGCGCTGCTGGTGGCCGGGGCCGGTGCGCTGTACCTGGCGGAATTCTGGTCCTGGCAGGTGTCCTATGAGGTGATGGCGCTGTTGGTGGGCGTCGGCGCCATTACCGTTCTGGTGGTGCGTGAGCCCATGGTGAACCATTTCGCCGCCGCCCGGGACATCGCCCACAAGATCGAGCACGAAGCCAGCAAGCGCGCACACCTGAACCCCCGCGTGGCCCGCATGATCGGCTGGTTCTACGCCGCCGTCGCCGGCCCGTTTCTGGATTTCTTCCGCCGCTATAAGGAGTTGGCGATCCTGATACTGGTGATGGTGGCTATGTACCGGATTTCCGACATCGCCATGGGGGTGATGGCCAACCCCTTCTATCTGGATTTCATGGGGTTCAGCAAAACCCAGGTGGCGGATGTCACCAAGATCTTCGGCTTCTTCATGACCATCGCCGGCTCCCTGGTGGGTGGCTTGCTGGTGGTGCGCTACGGCGTGCGGAATATTCTGTTGGTGGGTGCGGTGATGACGGCAGCCACCAACCTGCTGTTCGTAGTGCTGGCCCAGTACCCGCCCAACATCGTAACCCTCGCAGCTGTGGTCAGCGCCGACAACCTCAGCGGCGGTATCGCCAACGTGGCCCTGATCGCCTGGCTCTCCAGCATGACCAGCGCCTCCTTCACCGCCACCCAGTACGCGCTGTTCAGCTCCCTGATGACCTTACCGGGCAAGTTCCTCGGTGGCTTCTCCGGCGTCGTGGTGGCGGACTTCGGCTACGCCCAGTTCTTCCTCGTCGCCGGCTTTATGGGGGTGCCTGCCATACTCCTTGCTATTTTTATGATTCGGCACGGTTCTAGGCTGGATGCTTTGGCGCCTCGGAATGAGGAGTTGGAGACCGGCGCTGAGCCTCGTTAGGATTGGGGGCTGACGCGGGGGTGAGGTGTCTTTTTTTCTGGAAAAAAAACTCGATGCGCTCAGACACCTTTGTTCCAGAAAAAAAGACAACCCACCCCCACGCCGATTCCGGCCTTTGCAATGGATTGCCCGGAGACGTAGGTCGGATTAGCGAAGCGTAATCCGACAAACCACCCGAACCGATGGGATTAACCATGCCTGAACCCACCAAAGAGCAAAAAATCTGGCAGGTGGTCGCTGCAATACCACCGGGCTCCGTCGCCAGCTACGGCCAGGTAGCTGCCATGGCCGGTCTGGGCCGACAGGCACGCTTCGTGGGCCGCGCGTTGGGTAAATTGCCAGCAGGACATTCAATTCCCTGGTTCCGGGTGATTCGCAGCAACGGCCAAATCGCGTTTCCACAAGGCTCCGATCCTTACGAAACTCAGGTGCACCGTTTGCGGGACGAGGGAGTCGAAGTTCTCAACGGTCGAGTCGCCATGCGGCGCTTTCAATGGCAACCGTAAGCTTATTTGGGGCTGCAGGGATAATGGAATGTTCGGTTGTTATGTCGGATTACGCTTCGCTAATCCGACCTACGGTGGCGGGTATTCTTGCTCAGTAAACGGTAGGCCACTCAAAAGTCAGATCGGTCACGGGGTGGGGATACCTTTTCTGCAGGAACAAAGGTGTCTGAGCGAAGCGAGTTCTTTTTCCGAAAGAAAAGGTATCCCCACCCCGGGGCCAGCCCCCACATTAAAGAGCCGGACCCCTATGAAAGAGGGCCGGCTAATGAGTCAGAAGGACTAGAGCCGCAAAGCCCCATCAACCTCGATCATCCGACCAGACACATAATCGTTCTCAAAGATAAACGCCGCCGCGGAAGCAATCTCCTCCGGTTTGCCCATGCGCTTGAGCGGGATGCCGGCGGTCATCTTTTCCAGCGCTTCCGGCTTCATGGAGGCCGTCATCTCGGTTTCGATAAAGCCCGGGGCAATGCCCATGCAGCGGATGCCGTAGCGGGCCAGTTCTTTGGCCCAGACCGGAACCAGCGCTGAAACGCCAGCCTTGGCGGCGGAGTAATTGCTCTGGCCCATGTTGCCGGCGCGGGAGATGGAAGCGATGTTGATGATCGCGCCCTGGTCACCGTTCTTGATCATTTGGGTGGCGGCTTCGCGGCCGCACAGGAACACGCCGGTCAGGTTCACATCGATCACCGCCTGCCATTGGGCCAGCTCCATGCGTTTCTCGACCTGGCCATCCTTCACCTTGACCATCAGGCCATCACGCAGGATGCCGGCGTTGTTGACCAGGCCGTTGAGGTGGCCGAAGTCCTTCACAATGGCTGCGAAGGTTTTCTCAACGTCCTCTTCCTTGGCAACGTTGCAGACATAGCTTTTCGCATCCACGCCGGCGGCTTGGCAGGCGGCGACGGCTTCGTCCAGCTTTTCCGGCATCAGGTCGATCAGTGCCAGTTTGGCGCCCTTGCCAGCGAGGTATTCGGCCATGGCGCGGCCCAGGCCCTGGCCGCCGCCGGTGATTGCGATCACGGAATCTTGAAGTTTCATGTTTTGCCCTAATTGAGTTCTCAGGTGGTTTTACGTTTTCTGTGTGTCTGCGCGGTTTTTATGAGGAGGCATTTTGCCCGTTTTCCTGTTTCTTTTCATCATTATGCCCATCGCCGAAATGGTGGTGCTGATCAAGGTCGGTGGTGTCATCGGCGTGTTGAACACCGTCGGCCTGGTGTTGCTGACGGCGGTGGTGGGTGCCTGGCTGCTGCGTCAGCAGGGGCTGGCGACGCTGTTGCGGGCGAACCAGCGGCTGAACAGCGGTGAGCTGCCGGCGAAGGAGGTGGCCGAAGGGCTGATTCTGGCGGTGGGCGGCGCCTTGTTGCTGACCCCGGGCTTTATCACCGACACCATCGGCTTCCTCTGTTTGCTGCCCGGTACCCGTCACTGGTTTGTCGCCCAGGCAATGAAACGCCTCGTGATGTCGGGGCAGAGCAGCAGCTTTCATTTCCGGGCCGGAGGCGGCCAGGGGCCGTTCGGGCCGGATCCGTTCGGCGGCCAGGAGAACCCGTTCGGGCGACAGCGGCCGTTTGACCGGGATGCCAACGGCGACATCATTGAAGGCGAATACCGGGATGAGACCGAGAGTGACCGGGATCGCATCGAAAAAAAGTGAAAAATTTTTATCGCCGGGTGTTGAAAACGCCTCTGGGCTACCCCAAATAGGACTCACAAGTTCGCTGCGGGTCTTTAACCTCCGAAAAACAGGCGGTTAACGGCCGGGCAATTTGTCGGATTACACTTCGCTAATCCGACCTACATCAACAATGTCATTGCCACATTAATCTGACTATTGGAGAAACCGAGCAATGAAAATTCGTCCGCTACACGATCGTGTCGTCGTACGCCGAAAGGAAGAAGAAGAGAAAACCGCAGGTGGCATCGTGCTGCCGGGTAATGCCAAGGAAAAGCCGTCCCAGGGTGAGGTTCTTGCCGTGGGCAATGGCCGTATCCTCGATAACGGCGAGACCCGTGCACTGGCGGTGAAGGTAGGTGATACCGTGGTTTTCGGTCAGTACGCCGGTAACACCGTCAAGGTTGACGGTGAAGAGCTCCTGATCATGAGCGAGAACGACATCTACGGCGTGCTTGAGTGATCGCGACAGCGACCGGCACGAACTCTCATTAATCCGATTGATTCAACGATTTCGGTTTAACGAACAGGAATTGAAGACATGGCAGCAAAAGACGTTAGATTCGGCGACAGCGCCCGCAAGCGCATGGTTGAAGGCGTTAACATCCTGGCAGACGCCGTCAAGGTAACCCTCGGCCCGAAAGGCCGTAACGTGGTTCTGGAGAAGTCCTTCGGCTCCCCCACCGTCACCAAAGACGGTGTGTCTGTGGCCAAGGAAATCGAGCTGAAAGACAAGTTCGAGAACATGGGTGCCCAGATGGTCAAGGAAGTGGCTTCCCAGACCAACGACACCGCCGGTGACGGCACCACCACCGCCACCGTTCTGGCCCAGGCCATCGTTCGTGAAGGCATCAAGGCGGTCACCGCCGGCATGAACCCGATGGACCTCAAGCGTGGTATCGACAAAGCCACCATCGCTGCGGTTCAGGCGATCCGTGATCTGTCCAAGCCCTGCGACGATAACCGCAACATCGCCCAGGTGGGCACTATCTCTGCCAACGGCGACGAGAGCATCGGCAAGATCATTGCCGACGCCATGGAGCGCGTGGGCAAGGAAGGCGTGATCACCGTTGAGGAAGGCCGCGGCCTGGAAGACGAGCTCGACGTGGTTGAAGGTATGCAGTTTGACCGCGGCTACCTGAGCCCGTACTTCATCAACAACCAGGACAACATGTCTGCCGAGCTGGATGACCCGTACATCCTGCTGGTCGACAAGAAGATCTCCAACATCCGTGAGCTGTTGCCGGTGCTGGAAGCGGTTGCCAAAGCCGGCAAGCCGCTGCAGATCATCGCTGAAGACATCGAAGGCGAGGCCCTGGCCACGCTGGTTGTGAACAACATGCGCGGCATCGTCAAGGTCAACGCTGTTAAGGCACCCGGCTTTGGCGACCGTCGTAAGGAAATGCTGCAGGATATCGCCATCCTGACCGGTGGTACTGTGATTTCCGAGGAAGTGGGCCTGACTCTGGAGAACACCACTCTGGACGACCTGGGTACCGCCAAGCGTGTCAACGTGACCAAGGAAAACACCACGCTGATCGGCGGTGCTGGTGCGGCGGCCGATATTGAAGCCCGCGTTGAGCAGATCCGCAAGCAGATCGAAGACAGCAGCTCCGATTACGACAAGGAGAAGCTGCAGGAGCGTGTGGCCAAGCTGGCTGGCGGCGTAGCCGTCATCAAGATTGGTGCCGGTTCTGAAGTGGAAATGAAAGAGAAGAAAGCCCGCGTTGAAGACGCGCTGCACTCTACCCGCGCTGCGGTGGAAGAGGGCATCGTACCGGGTGGCGGTGTCACCCTGATCCGTGCCATTGCCGCACTGGACAAGGTTGACGTTATTAACGAAGAGCAGAAAGCCGGTGTGAACATCCTGCGCCGTGCCATGGAAGCTCCGCTGCGTCAGATCGTGACCAACGCCGGTGGCGAAGCCTCCGTTGTGGTGAACAACATCCGCGCCGGTGAAGGCAGCTACGGTTACAACGCAGCGACCGAAGAATACGGCGACATGCTGGAAATGGGTATCCTGGATCCCGCCAAGGTAACCCGTACCGCGCTGCAGGCTGCGGCTTCCATTGCTGGCCTGATGATCACCACCGAAGCCATGGTGGCTGACAAGCCGGAAGAAAACGCCGGTGCCGGTGTCCCGGATATGGGCGGCATGGGTGGCATGGGCGGTATGGGCGGCATGATGTAGTGCGACGTGAAGTCGCGAGGTCGCTAGCCTTTGCGGGCTACTTCGGGGGCTCCGCTCCCATTTAACCGCAGAAAATAGCGTATTCCTTACCCGGTGATCGGGTCTTCGATCCGGCGCCGGGTATTTCCCTCAGGGGAGTAATACCCAGCTGGACCCTGTCTGGCTAAACGG